>JAYPLH010000023.1:0-3646 GCA_038365355.1 Fidelibacterota bacterium | reverse complement strand
ATCATGACTATGATAATGCATATGAACTAAAAATTAAATCATTTGCTATAAAACATAATTGCAATTTTTTCGATGATAAGGTTATTAAATATGCCATTCGATTGAAAAATGAGATTATCAACAGTCTAGACAGAAACTCTTCCAATGCGGATAAAATTAAACTTAAGTATATCAAATGGATTGAAAAATATTTAGATGACATTCATGAAAATTTAATTAAAAGAAAAATGAAAATTTCGACTACAATAAAAAAACAAAAAAGTTTTGTGTATACTTCAAAAAGAAATTTAATAGCTAGACCCCTTGGTAAGAGAAATATCCTTTCCCGAAGAAAATGGATTTGGATAAGGGATCAATATCATTTCCTAAAAAAGAAAAATATTGCAAATACAAATGAAGAATACTCAAGATTAATTCGTTCTGAATTATTTAAGAATAAGCCAGATTTTTGGGAGGGAAATATCTATGAGATAGGTACAATTAAAGAGATCCTTGATAGGCAGAATTGGTGAGTTTGAATTAACAATCCAAAAAGCATTGTTTTATAGTTAATCCTCCAAACTATAAATTATTTAGTTTCCCTACTTTACTCTTTTTTATTACAAAGGCAAAACTGGAGCATTATTTATATCATAAGCTGTAATTGTAATATCAGTAAATAATTTGTTCTGTTTCCAAAAAAAAGGATTATCCCGACGTGGAATTCTAAATAATTCTTTTAGTGCTTTGTTTAACCTAAATACTTGATCTTTTTTTTTTAAAGGATGATTATATGATTCTTCCAAGCCTAGATATCCAAATGTTTTTAAGATATTTCTTGTTGCAAACCCTAAATGCAAGTCCTCCAATTTTTTTTCTATAATTTTATGGCTACTAGGTATGCCATTTATTATTTTTTTAAATAAAATACAATTAGGTTCTTTATCGATAATCTCAATGTTTAACTGCTTCCAGTTCACTATCGTAAATACATTAGTTCCAGCAACACTGGTGATTATTTTTGAAGGGAATAGAATGCCATCAATTATTTTCGCAGGAGATTTTTTAGGATACTTTTTAATTATTGATTGATAAGCATTATACCTTTGCGCAAGAACCAACACTACACCAATACTTATTACATATTCTTTTTTATTTATTTCTTTTGCACTAACTCTTGTAATTAGATCTATTAGTTCTTTTGTTTTATATTTTTGTAAAAAGGAATTTTTATTTTCTTTTATAATTAATTTGTTTATCAATTCTTTAGATGAATTTTTTGAAAGTTTTTTTATTAAAGCTTTACAAGAAATGATTTTAAAGTTAGAAACTGTAGAGGTTAATACGGTTTCAAATGTTTTATTTTTAAAGTCCATAAGTATATGGCAAATAGAATTAATAAAAAGTACTAAGAGGAAGCGAATACAACATAAAAAGTATATTGAAGTTTAAGAAACCTAAAATTAGTTAATCTTTTTTAGCTAAAATATGAGTATGAATAGTATTTGAAAAATAATCATTATTTAAATGAAATATGGATTATTTTTAATAAATGTTTACTAATTTAATTATCTGAATAACTTTTCAAGAATCCCCTTGAACTAGAATATGAGATTCCTCGTTTCCAATTTCATTAAAAACTAAAGATGATGGATTATTTGTATCTACTCTTTTTAGCCTTCCAAGGTGATGCAGTTCTTTGACATCAAGGCATTAGAATATTATTAAATCTTTTGTAAATACGGTTTGTATAACTAACCTTTTTATTTGCTTGTTGGCGTTCAAGGAAAAACAATCTTGTCATTAATATAAATAGTAGTAGTAGTATATTATTTTTCACCAACATTTTTATTTAAGACATCATGCATCCTTAAGTTTTACCTGCTTGTCATTTCAGAAAAAATCTCATTAATTATTTTATCTAGGTTATATGAGAAATTCCATTTTGGATAATGTGTTGTAAACTTAGAAATGTCACTTATCCACCAAATATGATCTCCTTTCCTATGTTTATTTATATATTTTGTAGATAGCTTTTTATTTGTGATTTTTTCAATTTTATTAATTGCCTCCAACAATGAACAATTAGAATGCCTACCTCCTCCAACATTATAAGTTTCACCGATTTTTGGATTGTTATAAAAATGCCAAAACATTTTAATTAGGTCATGACTATGTAAGTTATCTCTGACTTGCTTTCCCTTATATCCGTTTATCGTGTACGGAATATCAGAAATTGCACATTTAACTAAGTATGATAAAAACCCATGTAACTTTACTCCTGAATGAAATGGTCCTGTTAAACACCCTGCTCTAAAAACTCCAGTTTTTATTCCAAAATATTTACCATATTCTTGAGTCATTATATCAGCCGCAACTTTCGAAGCCCCAAAGATAGAGTGGGTTGTATTATCTATGCCCATAGTCTCATTAATGCCATTTTTAAAAAAGGTATGGTCAGACTTTAGCTCCCACCTGTGCTCTAGTTCAATAAAAGGTAAGTGGTTTGGTCTATCTCCATAGACTTTATTAGTTGAAGTGAAAATAAATACAGCATCCCTAGAAAATAGATTTGTTAGCTGGAGTAAATTAAGAGTCCCATTTGCATTTACTTGAAAGTCCAAAATTGGGTCTTTTGTAGCCCAGTCATGACTAGGTTGTGCAGCGGTATGAATTATGAGATTAATATCTGAATTATATTTTTTGAAAATTTTTTTTAATTCATCTATATTTCTAATATCAATATCATGAGGAATGAAATTCTTAAATTTATTTTTTAAGTTTTTTTCATTCCATTTGGTATCACCATCTTCCCCGAAAAATTGTTTTCTCATATTATTATCTAATCCAAGTATTAGATCTGCTTTATTTGCAAAAAAAGAAACGGCAGCACTACCAATTAAGCCATTTGAGCCTGTAATTAACACTGTGTTCATTTTAAGATGCTCTCAAGTACTTTTTTATTATCAATGATCCATCTAAAGGTATCATTTACAATTGTTCTTGTATCAAGAGTAGGAACCCATCCTAAAATATTTTTAATTTTTTTACTATCAGTTATGAATATTCTTATATCACCATTTCTTTTATTCTTTTCTTTTGAGATTGGTAAGTGGATATCTGTAATTTGGTTTACTAATTTTGTTAATTCCATTAAAGAAAGACTATTTCCCATCCCCCCACCAATATTAAAAACTTGGGAGTTTACTTTTGACCAATTATCAATTTGTAAATCAATAAGGTTACATAAATCACTTATATGTAAAATATCTCGTACTTGTTTTCCATTACCCGAGTATCCAATATATCTAAGTTCTTTTTTAAAAATATGAGAAGCAAGCCAATAGGTAACAACCCCTTGGTCAATCTTGCCCATTTGCCAAGGTCCTGCGACCATACTACATCTATTAATTATATATTTTAAATTTTTATATTTCCCATATTCATGGATAAATAATTCTGAAGAATATTTAGATGATCCATACAACGATCGATATCCATCCATGGTAAAAGATTCGTTGATCCCTTCATCTGATAGTCCTTCAATATTCTGTTTTTTCATCCATTCAAATCGCGTGGAAGATTCAGTATAGGATATTTCATCTAATATTTTTATTGGATATACTCTACTTGTAGATAAAAAAAGAAATTTACATTTTGTTTTAAC
>JAYPLH010000243.1:0-2893 GCA_038365355.1 Fidelibacterota bacterium | reverse complement strand
GAGTAAAATTGTTTTAATCAGTTTGGATAATAAATATTACTGATTGATACTATAATCTGGAAGTAAAGTTTGAAGAATTATTTTATCATATAAATCAAGAAAGCTGATCTATATCTAAAGGTTGAAAATACTCTGCAAGTAAGTCTATTTTCTTTCCAAACCTCTATTAATTAATTCTTCTAGACATTTATTAAACACTTTTTTAGCTACTTCTGGAGTTGGTCCTTCCATTGCATCATCAATTTTTTTTGAACATCTGATCTTAACATCTAGCATCTCTCCAGTTTCATCATCAAGCAACTTAAATTCTTTGTTTGAGCTAGTAACTGTGTCTCCTTTACCAAACTTGCCCTTAGAAAACTCTTTCTCCAATGGCAATAAATTATAAACAAAGAAGTCATATTTTTCACCATTCGTGATAGTTTTTCTTTTAGTAACATTTATGTCATCATAATACATGCTATACGCTCCCTATATCTCAAATAATGCTTCCTTCGAAGATCTCATTTTTAAAGATCTATTTAGGTATTACATTCTTTGCGCAAGGGCCTTTATCTGTTTCACCTTGCTCAAATTCTACTTTTTGACCTTCTTTTAATGTTTTGAAACCGTCCATCTGAATTTCACTCATGTGAACAAATAAATCTTTTTCACCCTCATTAGGTGTTAAAAATCCAAAACCTTTAGCATCGTTGAACCACTTCACGGTTCCTTCCATTGTTTTACTCATAATAAACTCTTTTTACTTTATTTTAGTTTTATCTTTATTTAATAATCTTTTATTACAATTAAGATAGCTTCAAATGTACATATCATATACCAAAAATCAATAAATAAGATAATAAAAATTTTAAAAACTTTGTTTAACACCTATTCTTCCATTTATTAATATTATTTAATCAATTTTAAATGATATACCTTGCTCCTTTAATCGTTCAATAAGAATTAACCCAATACCAGAGGCAGGAGTTAAAACACCGTACTTTTTTGGTATCTTATTTTCATTTAATAAAATACAGATAGCTGATTCAGTTAACATTTTTGCAGTGGCTGAATACCCTGGATCACTATCCCCAGCAACAGTTACGCTATTTTTTTGCATTTGATTTATGAATCCAATTATTTTCAATTTAAAAAATCCTCTCTGCATTTTACCCTTTGCTGGACCTTCTCCCGGTTTTGGGAAAATTGTTTTTTTTAAAATCCACAATAATAAGTTTGATCCCATCGAAAACTGTAAAAACGCAAGAATCATTAGCATTTTACATGCTTTTAAAAAACCACTTATCCCCTTATCAAATGAAGACAATTCATTATACCTGAAGTTTTCTCCATAAGAAAATTCAGCTATAGCATTTGTTCTTTGAACAACCCTTGTGTTTACTCCTGACATTAAAAAAGGGCTAATCCATTTATTAAATGAATTATCCCATCGAACGGATTTAAGTACTGGCTGCCTAACATTTTTCTTAATTTTGTCAAACGGGTTTAATGAGTAAGGACTTTTAAGAACATCCATTTTTTCTGAATGTGAATGAATATATTTTTTAATGTTTATCATACTAGATATTGTTCCGCCGCTTATACCACCTTTTATTGACCTCACATATAGGTTTACTCTTTCACATACTTTATTAAATTTTTCAAAAGAATTTTTTTGAAGTAAAAGCACACCTAAATCAGAAGGAATTGAGTCAAAACCACAACTATGAATAATCCTACATTTATTATTTAATGCTTTTTCATGAAATAAATCAATTGATTGCCTGATAAAAGGTACCTCTCCAGTTAAATCACAATAATTTGTATGATTTTTAACACAAGATTCAACTAAAGGCAATCCATACTTCAAATATGGACCTACTGTACTTATGATAATACGGCAAGATGATGTTAAAACATCTAATGATTGAGAATTAAAGCTGTCTGCAACGTATGTTTCTATATTAACTGATTGAGAATCAATTCCGATAAAAGATTGTTTTAATTCTTCAAGTTTTGCTTTGTCTCTACCAGCAATTGCCCAAGTAAACTTTTGATTCTTTGTGCCATAGTTTTTTATCAAATATTCTACGACAAGTTTACCAGTGAAACCTGTGGCACCAAATACAATCAAATCATTTTTAATATTCTTTTTCATTTTATTAAATCTTATTTATATAATTACGGAGATTATTTGAAAATTGAGATTTATTAGAATTTAAATCAAATTAGAAAAATTGTAACAAGGCTTAAAACAATTAATATTGGATTTGAGGAATTTTAGCTTTTACCTAAATCTATAAATATATAGCAAATCCCGAAAAGAAATACTTTTATCATAGAACTCTGCTGATTGTTTCAACTTAATCATATCCAATACACTTTTCTTTTTTTTTCTTTTTATAAGCCTTATCAACCTAATATACAATTGTTCTTTAAAATAAGTACTACTATATATTTTCTTTATTGAATTAGCCTTGATAATTTTATTGGCCCAGCATAAAACTTCTCTAAACTGATATTGATTTAGAATAGATAAATTTTGTTCAACAAATGTAATATGGAGTTTTTTTTCATAATTTGTAGGCTCTATTCCTAGATCCTGAACAAATTCATTTCTCATTAGATCGATATCTTTTTTAATATTATGCCAATCACTCCCGCACATACTACTAGGATGCTTTCTTTGTTTAATTAACTTCTGATCCAGACGTCCAGCCCTCATCCCTGCCTTTGCAAGTCTGATAAATAAATCATAGTCTTCAGTTGGCCTTTTTCGATACTGAATATTATATTTAGTAAATATTAATCTTTTGCACATGATTGAGGCATGTACCATCTCATAAAAAAATAAATGGCTCAATGTTTCATCTGGATTAAAATATCTTTTTTCATAATCTTGTATGTATTT
>JAYPLH010000242.1:819-2903 GCA_038365355.1 Fidelibacterota bacterium | reverse complement strand
CCCCAGTTATGTTCAAGATATAATGGGGCCAATGTGTTTTGATTACGGATTTGGCCCATTCAGATGGGTTTGTTCATCTTGCAGGCAAGAAGATTTAGATATAACTGACACAATTGCGTGTGAAGTTTTAGAAAAATTGGCTTTAAGCGCACCCGAAGATACAAAACAGCAAATGATGGATAATATTCAATGGATTAAAGCTGCAAAAGAAAATGAATTAGTTGTTGGGTCTAAAGCAAGGATTCTTTATGCTGACTCTAATGGAAGAATTGAAATTGCAAAAGCATTCAATAAAGCGATTAAAGAAGGTAAAATCGGTCCGATAATTTTAGGTAGAGATCACCATGATGTTTCTGGAACAGATTCTCCGTATCGGGAAACTTCCAACATTTATGATGGTTCTCAGTTTACAGCTGATATGGCTATTCAAAATGTTATTGGAGATAGTTTTAGGGGTGCTACATGGGTTAGTATTCATAACGGTGGTGGTGTAGGCTGGGGAGAAGTAATTAACGGTGGTTTTGGTATGTTGATTGATGGAAGTGAAAAGAGTGAAATAAATATTGAATCAATGTTATTTTGGGATGTTAATAACGGAATTGCTAGAAGAAACTGGGCAAGAAATAAGGGAGCCATAGATCAAATTTCTAGAGCTATGCAAAAAAACCCAAAACTTAAGGTAACTTTACCTAACTTAGTGGATGATAAACTTTTAGAAAATATTTAATATGAAAAAAATTACGATATTATTTTTATTTATTTCAATATTCTTATCATGTGATTCGATAAGAGTTAGTTCTGATTACAATAAAGATGTTGATTTTTCAAATCTTAAGACTTACGCTTTTTCAAAGCAAGGTGTTGATAAAGTAAAAATTAATGATATTGATAAAAAAAGAATATTAAAGGCAATTGATGTTGAATTATACAATAAAGGTTTTAGAAAAAGCTCAATCGAGCCTGACTTCATTATAAATTTCTTCACAAAAACAAATGAAAAAGTAAATTTTTACCCATCAAATAATTACTATGGCTCAATGGTTCAGAGTCCATATGCAGGGATAGGGCATTATGCCGGTAGCTGGTATCAAAACTCATATAACTATAATGAAGGTGTTCTTTTCATTGATATAGTAGATAGTGATAAAAATGAATTGGTATGGCAAGGTATAGGCAAAGGATATATTTATACAGATAAACCAGAAAAGAAAAGTGAAAAGATTAGTGCTATGGTTGGAAAAATTTTACTCCAATTCCCACCATCAAAAAATTAATTTTTTACATCTAACAAATCTCTGAAAGAATTACCGAGTATCATAAACGAGCACACTAGAAGCATTATACATAAGCCTGGGATAATAGCCAGAAAAGGTTCTCCTAGTATAATATAATTGTAATGATCTTTAATCATGAGTCCCCAACTAGTCATAGGAGGCTGTGCCCCAAGACCTAAAAAACTCAATCCACTTTCAATTAAAATTGAAGCTGCAAAATTAGCCGCAGAAATTACAATAAGAGGAGATATAATATTTGGTAAAATATGCTTAGTAATAATTCTAAAATCATTATAGCCAAGAACTTTAGCAGCAACAACAAACTGTCTTTCTTTATACTGCTTTACCTGCCCCCTGACAACTCTTGCAACTTCAACCCACATGGTTAATCCAACAGCGATAAAAACTTGCCAAAAACCTTTTCCGAGTGCAAGTGTTATTGCAATCACCAGCAAAAGAGTAGGAATAGACCAGGTAACGTTAATTAACCACATAATAATTTTATCAGGAAATCCTGAGTAATATCCTGATATTGAGCCTAAAATAATTCCAATAAATAAAGAAATAAAGACGGAAATAAATCCAATGGAAAAAGAGATTCTTGAGCCAATAATAACCCTACTCAAAACATCTCTTCCAAACTTATCTGTTCCGAAATAATATTTTTTATCAACTATTTCAGCCTCATTTGATTTTATGATTTTAAACTTATTATCATTAATTTCTTGAGGTGTATAATAAATATATCCATCCTTGATCTCATACTTTGAAATAGGTATTTGATTTATTTGTTCTTTGGATCCAAAAAAA
>JAYPLH010000242.1:0-809 GCA_038365355.1 Fidelibacterota bacterium | reverse complement strand
ATCCCCAAAAAATAGAGTCTTTAATGAGAATTTTTGATTTTTTGATTCGTTTAAAACCAACATCTTAGTTGAAAACCAAGGTTTTTTTGAGTGAATTGACAGATTCATCGTGTTGGCATTTGAGGAATTATCTGGTGCTAGAACGTAAGCAAAAACAGAAATAATGAAAACAAAAAAAATATAACCAAAACTAATTAACCCTAAAAAGTTTCTCTTCGAATCAAAAAACTTTTGGATTATACTATTCATGAATTATGTGTTAGTTATCAAGATACGAAAATCTTAAATCTGAAAGAACATTCAAAGCTTCATCGATATAAAAATCTTTATTTAAACTCTTATGCCATCTTTCTCTTTTAAGCCCTAATACTGAATCATTTTTTATTAAATCAAGTTCGTAAGGAAGGGACTTAAAGTTGTAGTTCATTGAATAATCGTTTAATGCTTTAAATCTTTCGGTTATGGATGAGTTTTCTTCTAATTCAAATTTAAATTTATCATAATTTAAATTTATCAATTTATTATCCCTTACAGATTTTATCCATTTTGCATTTTCGTCTACTAGCTTTAAATATTCATTATTAGCCATCCTTTTATTACTTTTGGTTATAGCCTCTTCAAAATTAAAATTGCTATTCCATGTATCGAATTCAACTTTGTCTATTTCATCCCATTGTAATGGGTTTTCAGAATCTTTTTCACCGAATTCTAAGTACTTATATCTGTAGGGAACGTTTATATCACTTTTTACACCTTCGAGTTGAACAGATCCTCCATTAATTCTATAATATTTCTGGGTGGTATATCTT
>JAYPLH010000241.1:0-2913 GCA_038365355.1 Fidelibacterota bacterium | reverse complement strand
GGCTTTTATCAACATAAATAAAACAAATAAAACAATATTTTCTTTACATATTTAATTCACTAAAATTTAATTTATTAATCAACCAATTATTTATTTTTTGGAGCAAAAAGTATGATACTGAAATATATCTTTAAACTATTTTTATTATTTAGTTTTACAATTATTTTAGCTGAGGAAGGTTCCATATCTGGCAAAGTCACAGATGGAAATAAACCGCTATCTGGTGCGAATGTATATCTCGTTGGCACGTCTATGGGAAATGTAACAGATTCTTTAGGGAACTATTCAATCAGGAGTGTTCCTATTGGTAAATATTCTCTCCGTGTAGATTACATTGGCTACGAAAGAAGTAGTTTAGAGTTATATATTTCAGGAAAAGATATTTCTGATGATAATACGCCAGGTTCTAGTTTTTCAGATAAACTAGGCATAGAAGATCAAGATGATGATCAGGCTAATATTATTAAAGGCAATCAGTTAATGGATATTAATTTTGTATTAATATCCTCTTCTGTAGGCCTTAATGAGGTTATTGTAAGTGCATCAAAGAAAAAACAAAAGATAACCAAAGCTCCAGCTACAATTTCTACTATAAATAATTTTAAAATTAGAAACCAGGTTGGTGTTGACGATTATTCTAGACTTGTAACCAATCTAAAAGGTGTAGACGTTGCTTATTATGGTATCCAAGGTTCAAAAATCAATGCTCGCGGTTTTTCAGGTATGTATAATACAAGATTTAAACAATTCAACAATGGAATTGATATGGCAGAGCAGTTTGGTAGTCGTGTTTACACTGCAATGGTCTCGCCCCCAAAAGAATATATTTCAAAGATGGAAGTTGTTTTTGGTCCGCAGTCATCGCTTTATGGAGCGGATGCATCTACTGGTTTATTAAACATCATACCTAAAGATCCAAGGTATAATCAGAGCAACGAGATGAATTTTTCGATACAAAATTTTGGAGAAAAAAATAAATATCGTTTTGGTTCTCGTCTTGCAAAAAAAATCTCTGAAAATTTAGCAATTGATATATCTACTGAATTACATCAAGCAAATGAATTAGACTATGGCAACACTGAAAAAGATGCAGATGGCAACTATAAAAATCCAATTTATTATGATTTTTTATCTGATCCACTTACTGGAGAGACAGCTCAATATACCTTGGAAGAAGACTGGTATGGTGTTATGGAACAAAAGAAAATATACGTCATCTCTAATATTGTCTACACTCTAAATAATGCTGTACTTAGAGTTACTCCACAGTATTTAGATGGTTCGGGTCTTGCTGTAGGTAGTTTAGGTCCTATTTATAACAAAAAATATGATAATCTTTCACTGGACATAGTGTTTTCAACAAACAACCATACATTAAGGTATTATTTCCTTGACCAAGGGACTTTGGAAAGATTCAGAACCACATTAGCTCAGTATCAAGCTGCGAATGGAAAATCTTTTGAAGAAGCTTTAGAAGATGTGCCTTTCTTGGACTACAATGGCAACATAAACCTATTTGATTATCAATACAGAAACATTTTTGCTATTGGTAATCGTGAAATTGATTTTACAACTGGATTTGAATATGAACATTTAGCTCCTAGGTCAGGTAGGTCAGTCTATGCAGATTCGGGCTATGATGTTTTCTTAGACAGTGTTGTTTCAAGTCCAGATATTAATGAATTTAAATGGGGATCCTATGTTCAAATGGGTACTGATTTAATTAATGACTATAGTATAACGGGATCTTTGAGATATGACTTTCATGAGTTTTTTGATCCTGTTGTTTCTCCAAAAATAGGATTAGTAAAAGAAAATTTTTATAATGGAAGCTTGAAGATTATGTATGGAAAAGGATTCAAAGCAGCTTCTTTACTTGATAGATGGATTTATACTGCTATCCCCAATTATTCGCGAGGTAGTTTAGCCTTTTTAGGAGAAAGTTATGCTGATTCTGTTTACTCCTTGGACCTTATGGGTGTCGGGAATATGGATGGTTTTACATTAAACAATTTCATGGATAATAATGGAAATGGAATTTATGATAATGGAGATGAATTGCTTAAAACTAAATCAATTGATCCTTTAAAACTTGAAATGACAACTACCTCGGAAATAGCATATGTTGGTATGATTAATAAAAACACAATATTTGAATTTAGTGCCTATGCATCGCAGTATGAGAATTTTAAAACTGCAGCAACAAATATTGCTACTGTTGGGCCAGGATATTTTTCATTGAACCCATTAGGACCCTTCAGTACAGAAGTTTCCAGTAGTCATATTGAGGTATTGTATGGTGATCAAAGAGTTAAAGATAATACAATTTTATTAACCTTCTATAGTTTGCCAGTAAAAGTAAATATTTGGGGTATCGAAACAGGTATTAGATATTTTTCAGATAAGTATTCCTTTGATATTAATTACTCATATTTAAATGATGAAGATCTAATTGAAAAAAGAGAAAAAGCAGATAGTTTTGCTGGTGGGGATAGTTCATTAGCCTCTTTTAGTGATTTTAGAACGATTTATACTAATGCAGCAAATCATCAACTAAATTTATCAGGAAGAGCATTTGATATTCTTACTAAAGATTTAAGTGTTGGATTTCAATTAAGATATACATCTGAATTCAATTTTAAAAGCGGATGGTATCAAGCTACAGATGCTGGTAGTAGTGATAACCCCGTACCATACAGAAGCTCTGGCGGATCTTTTTTTAGGGATAAGGGGCCTGTTGGTGGTGGTGTGTTTTTAAATTTTGATATGAGATATCAGTTAAACAATAATGTATCTTTAGGGATTGCTATGAAAAATGTTTTAGAATCCAAGGCAATTACATTTCCTCTATCCCCTGAGATTCCAAGGTCAATTGCTTTTGATATCGGATACAATTTTTAAAAGGGGTTATGG
>JAYPLH010000240.1:0-2952 GCA_038365355.1 Fidelibacterota bacterium | reverse complement strand
AATAAACCAGGTATTGTATCAGTTACAATTTTTGATATTTTAGGAAAAGAGATACGAACTTTATTTAATGGATATTGCCAATCCGGATCAAAAATAATTTCTTGGGATGGTAAGGACTTCAGTGGCAAAAATATGGGTGCAGGAATGTATATATATCAGCTAGAAACAAAAGATGCTAGAATCAGTAAAAAAATGGTTCTTATTAAATAAATATTATAAATTTATTCTATTATTTAAAAAAAATTAATTATAAAACTATTTAAAATAAATATTTTCAGTTTAAAGGGAAGGTATGAATACTACTATTGAACAATTTATGGATCAGGTACAAGCAAAAAATCCTGGAGAAAATGAATTTCATCAAGCTGTACATGAAGTAACGGATTCTTTGTGGCAATTTTTAAAAGATAACCCTCACTACTCTCATTATAAAGTATTAGATCGAATGGTTGAACCTGAAAGAGTCATTCAATTTCGAGTCCCTTGGCGAAATGACTTAGGAGAGGTGCAAATTAATAGAGGCTATAGAGTAGAGTTTAACTCTGCGATAGGTCCTTATAAAGGCGGCTTACGATTTCATCCCTCTGTTAACCTCTCTATTTTAAAATTTCTAGGATTTGAACAAGTATTTAAAAATAGTCTTACAACTCTTCCAATGGGTGGAGGTAAGGGAGGTTCTGATTTTGACCCAAAGGGGAAATCCGATAATGAGGTAATGAGCTTTTGTCAAAGTTTCATGACAGAACTTTCACGTCACATAGGACCTGATACAGATGTTCCAGCTGGTGATATTGGTGTTGGCGGCAGAGAGATTGGTTTTATGTTTGGACAATACAAAAGAATTAGAAACGAATTTACAGGAGTACTTACAGGTAAAGGCCTTAACTGGGGGGGGTCTTTAATTCGTCCTGAAGCTACTGGTTATGGATGTGTTTATTTTGCACAAGAAATGTTAAAAAAAGCAGGCAATGATTTTGAAGGGAAAAGTGTAGTTATTTCAGGATCTGGGAATGTTGCGCAATATGCAGCTGAAAAGGTGATGCAATTGGGGGGTAAAGTTATTTCACTATCAGATTCCTCTGGAACAATACATGATAAACATGGATTCACAAAAGATAAACTAGAATGGGTAATGGATTTAAAAAATAACAAGCGTGGTCGAGTCAAAGAATATTCTAGTGAATTCAATGTTGATTATCTAGATGGTAAAAATCCTTGGAGTATTCCTTGCGATATTGCTCTTCCATGTGCAACGCAAAATGAAATTGATTCAGAAGGTGCAAAATCTCTTGTCCATAATGGTTGTAAAGTAATATCTGAAGGAGCGAATATGCCATCGGATCCGGAAGCAATTAATGTGTTTTTAGGCAATAATGTTCTTTTCGGTCCCGGTAAAGCTGCAAATGCAGGTGGAGTCGCTACCAGTGGTCTTGAAATGAGCCAAAACAGCATGCGTATTAATTGGGCTAGAGAAGAAGTAGATAATAAGTTGCATCAAATTATGAAAGACATTCATGAATCATGTGTAGAGCATGGTAATGATGATGGATCAATAAATTATGTAAAGGGTGCAAATATTGCGGGATTTATAAAAGTAGCTGATGCAATGCTCGATCAGGGTATAGTATAGGGTTAATTATAGCTGAAATTATATTCCACTGGATTCTTCTTCATCCATCACTTCTTGCACTGAGGAAATATTTGGCTTTTCTATTATGCCCATACCGTTTGAACCATCCACCACAATATTAAAAGGGTTTTTAAAGCTATACCAATCAATATATTTTTCAGAATTTTTTGTATCAAAATTCTTTAAAAAATCAAGATTTAAAATATCATCTTTTTGTTTATTATCAATTGTAAAATAAGAAATATGTAGATTTGTGATATTTTGAAAAAAGTGACTTCCAAATGAAGGATCTATAGGTAGCTCTTTTAGCCCCATTTCTATAATCACTTTAGAGTTCGATATAGATTGCCACTGTACGGGTATTCCTAGCCATGGATCAGTCGATCCCCATCTACCTGGCCCACAAAGTATATATTGGCGGCCTTTATTAAACTTTGAATTTATTTTTGATAACTCTTTTGCAATTTCTTTTGATTTACTTAAGTCGAAAGTATTTGGACGGACAATAATTAAATCCTTTATTGAACTAATTCTACCATCACCCAAAGAAAAAGAACTTTTGCAAAATATAGAATTCTTATCAAAGGCCTTAATAGTATTTGCTCTATGCAATCCTGTTAATACCATAGGTTTTATTTGTAATAAGTAAAATTCAGGTGTTGAGTCCTTCTTAATATTTACAGCGAATTCAATTTCTACAGGACATCCCAGTGCTTTTTTACCAATAGACAAAATTTCTAGTGCAAGTTTATCAAAGGAAATATTGCCCCATTTCAAAATTGCAGAGAATGAAACAATTCTTGTTCCTGGGTAAAAAAGAGAATCTTTAATGGTCCCATCATCTTTTGAAATAGAACTACCAACCCATTTAAGAGTGCCATCAGTTTCCGCATCTTCAAGAGTATATTTATTTAATTGATGATTATTTTGTTGATTACGATTAAAATTCATTGCATAAAATTCATTTTGACTATTTTGTATAGTCGCTTTCAAAGAGAAAAATTGAGGAAGTATTTTTGGATATTTGGGTGATATTCTTAAACACTTTTCACCGTCTGCAATGGTTCTACCAAAACCAAGCGCTAAATAAGCAACACCGTCATTTCTTTTCATATAAGAAACAGGATAGTAATTAATGCTTTGCAAGACGCCACTAAATGTGGGATAAAACCGATTACTTTTATACTTAATACCAACAACTTCCTGGATTAGGATTGCCATTTTTTCTTCTTCAATTCTATGAGCAGTATTCTTTAATAATGTTCTGGCTTCACCATTAAATGTAGAAGCATAAATTATTTTTATAGCTTCAATTAATTTAT
>JAYPLH010000239.1:0-2965 GCA_038365355.1 Fidelibacterota bacterium | reverse complement strand
CAGCTATGGAGAAAACACTCAATCACTTGAGTTGCAGATGTATGTACCATATCCACCTATTTTAACTTTATCAGACTCACAATTAAACTTTAATAGAGATAATCTAGAAGGGGAATTAAGCATTGGTAATGGTGGAGAAGGAGAATTAGTTTGGTCAATATCTGAAAACATAGCTTGGTTATCAGTTTATCCTGCTCAAGGAACTACTCAAAGCGAGGAAGATAATATCACTATCACAATAAACCCCAATAATGCCTCTTCAGGACAATCAAGTGGAAATATTGTAATAACCTCAAATGGTGGGGATGAAACGGTAAGTGCTTCACTATTCTATATAGATGAATTTTTTGAGGATTTTTCAAATTTATCTGGTTGGAATTTATCTGGGTTTAATTGGGGAACCTCAACCAGTGGCAATTGTGAGGAAGCTCCTTGTGGTTATGTATATTTTCCAAATTATCAGAGTGGTACAAACGCAGTTATGACAAAGTCTGTTTACGTTGAAGAGGGGATGAATTTTGAAATGTATGCATTTGGATATTGGGCATTTGACCTTGAAGTTAGAATTGGCGGTGAAGTGATTTTTAGTGAATTAATACCCTACGGCACAGAGTGGATAAATCATGATATTAATACAACTGGGCAAGTCCAAATTCAAATAATTGCAAAGCATAGAGCATTAGGTAGTGGTTACATTGATAACCTATCAATTACTTATTAAAATAATGCGAATTTTTGTTACCTTCATCTTTACCCAATTATTTTTGTTTTCAAATGACCTTGGAAGGATTGCGGTATCAAAGATAGAGGGTCCAAATAGATTTTATTCTCGGAATTTTTCAAACAAGCTTGAAAAGGAACTCGCTCTAGCAGGGTTTGAGGTAGCGGAACGCGGTGATGTTAATCAAATTGTAGAAGAATGGAAATTGCAAAGTTCTGGTCTCACTGATGGTGAGGTCATTGAGTTTAGCGGAATTTCAAATGCTGACTATTTAATTGTCGGAACGTTTAATGGAATAAATGATTATTATGGCATCTTTGCTTCTATACAAATGATCGATATCGCAGATGGTTCAATTATAAATACTGCATCCATAGATGGGGAGATAAGCGAGAAGAATGAACTATATACCATTGGAATAGAATCCTTAGTTGAGCAATTAGTAGATGAAACAAATACAAAAATGGATATCTACTTAGATAAAAAGAACAAAGAGACTCTACGCCTTCAGAAAAAAGCAGAGAAAGCTCAAAAAGAGAAAGAGGAACAAAAAGATAAGAAAGAAAGGCGTAAATATTTTTGGCGATTTATCATTGGTACGATTGAGCTTATTGTAAATATCTTAGAAATTTTTAATAATGATGACGAAGAAGAAGATGAATATTATTTTATGTAATAATAGTAATTATAATTATTAATTAAAGTATTAGTTTAATAAATAATGGATGAATTTAAAGAGCAAATTAGCGAAGATGTATTAAATACTCTAACAATGGAGGACTTATGGAGGAATCCCAAACTAAGAAAGCTTATTCAAGAGAAATACCCTAGGGCATATATAGAAATTACTGGCCCTATGCGTGAGTTTGGATTGTATAAATTCATAAAAATTGCAGAGTCTCAAAAAAAATGATGCAAGAAGCTTTGGATATCGGTTCTTTAGATAATTTCCCTAAAAGAGATATCAGATATGCATTAAATGTCATTAAAGAACACAATGTAAAAAGTAAAAAACAATTATGGCTGGGTGGTATTCCCTTTAAATTTGAATTATCTACGTTTGTAAAACATTATGCTTCGGAAAGAACATATTCTGAGTGGCGACAAATATTAAAAGACATTGGTACATCGAAAAGTAATATGGAACGAATTCTAACCAGCTACAAAAAACTATTTAAGGATTCTACTAAGTAGTATACACCACTGTACTAAAATTTAATTTTCGGTACACTTTTCTATAGTAAACACTTCATAAAATAGGTTCTCCTCATGAATAATCATGAAAATCAAAGGAGAACATATGATATCTAAATCACTAAATCCGATACGAGAGCAATTAGATCGTATTGAACAAAAAATCGATAATAATAAAAGAAAAAAATATCTATCCATCACAGATGTAAGTGAACTAACTAGTTTAAGTCAATCTACAATAAGAAGAGCGATTAGAGCTGGCTCGCTTAAGTGCAAAAAAAGGTTAGGGAAGATACTTTTTCTAGAATGTGACATTGATAATTGGTTAGGGGGTAATTAATGGCGCATGCAAGAATAATTCGACAAAACTTCTATACTCATCCGCTTATTGCAGATAAATATGATGTTGGAGAAAGATACTTATTAATCGGACTTGCCTGTCATGCAGATGATTTTGGACGATTCTGGTATAACGAAGCAAGTATTAAAGCAACAGTGTTTCCGTCGGATACTAATATAAATGTAGACTGGGTTGCTCAATCCTTACAAAAGTTTACAGATGACTTTATCTTATGCACTTATGAGGTAGGTGGAATTCTTTATGCTCATTTTCCTTATTGGTTTAAAAAAGGTTGGTTCTTAAAACAGCGCCTTGACCACCCAAGAGAATATGCATCGCCAGATTGTCCTATATGTGAAACAGAGAAGCAAAAACGAGAAACTTCACGGACAAATAAAAAGAAAAAAAATAAACAAAAAAAAACTGAACAAATTGTAACCAAAGAGAAAATAAATGAATTACTAACCGATCCACAATTCTCTATCCAAATGATGAACAAATACCCTCTAATAACAAAAGTTAAATATAGAAGGTTTGTTGACATTTACAGTGATTGGATTTTCACTATTGATCACACTATCGAAGACCATAAAAGAGGATTTGAAGGAAAATTAATGGGACAACACGAAATATTAATGAAAAAGGAACAAAGTGAATAAAAAAACAAACGCAAAAAAGATAAAAACTTCACTCATAGGAGAGAAATTTGA
>JAYPLH010000238.1:0-2983 GCA_038365355.1 Fidelibacterota bacterium | reverse complement strand
AAATCATTCCAAATAATTTTTCTTTAAGTAAAAATTACCCGAATCCATTCAATCCAATAACTAATCTAGATTTTTCTATTCCTAAAAGATCAAATGTAACTTTGCGAGTATTCAATATGATGGGACAAGAAGTGATAACGCTGATAAATGAAAAAAAATCTTATGGAAATTATTCTATTTCCTGGAATGGCTTAAATGGTAAAGGAGTTAATGTAGCATCAGGAATTTACTTCGCAGAGCTAAGGATCAGAAATGAAAGAAGAATCACAAAAATGTTGTTAATGAAATAATAGATAAAAATTAGAGTGCGTTTTATTTTTACTAAATTATTACTATTTATAGGTCTTCACATTCCCATTGTGATATATGCTCAATTTGCTTTACCCAGTTTTCAGGCAGTGAGTTCAAAAGATAATAATAAACCCATTATAACCATCACGGCCACCGATGGGTCTAATGCAGTCGCTAGTAATTCCACAACCAACGATGCCACGTTGGCCATAACCTTTACTGCAAATGAGAGCGTAACTGGATTTGCTATTGGAGATATAGGCACTTTTGGTGGAAGTGTCAGCTCTTTTAGCGGAAGTGGCAACTTATACACTGTAACATTCACTCCAAGTAGTCCAAGAAATACAGGAATTTTTTTAGTTAAAGATGTTTACACAGATGCCTCAAATAATAATAATTTAGCATCCATTCCTTTTTATTGGAGTTACGATGCATCCGCACCAACTATTATAGCAGGGACTATAGTTGCAAGCGACAACAGTACGATTAACGTAAAACTTAGTGAGCCGGTTTATAATACGAATTCAGGTAGCGGAGCTTTAGAAGTAGATGACTTTGTATTTTCCATTAGCGGAGGTTCTGCTAACCTAGCAAGCTCAACTCCAACTAGTATTTCAAAAGCAACTCCATCGTTTACAACTAGAGTAATCGGAACACCTAATGGAGGCCTTAGTGTTAGAACTATTGATCTTGATTCAGATAGTGACATGGATTTTCTCGTAGCTGCGTTTGATGGTGATGTAATATTATGGTATGAAAATAACGGTTCCCAAACATTTACAGAACAAATTATTGCCTCCGGTATTAATGGGCCAAGAGAGGTGTGGCCCGTAGATTTGGACTATGATGGAGATATTGATTTCCTTGCTTCAATCTATTTTGACCAAGATTTAGTCTGGTATGAAAATGATGGTTCTCAAAGCTTTACCAAAAGAACTATAGATGCAAGTGTTGGAGGTTCTGCTAACCATTGTACTGCAGTGGATATTGATGGTGATGATGATTTAGATATAGTATCTGGTACATATAATACTAGTACTTTATCTTGGTATGAAAATGATGGTTCTCAAAGCTTTACCAAAAATCTTATTGGAAATGGCAATGTAAACTCACCAAGTGCTGTCGATTTAGATGAGGATGGAGATATTGATCTTATATGCAGGTTTAACGATGGAGCTAATAAATTAGTCTGGTTTGAAAATGACGGGTCGGGGTCCTTTAGTCAAAATGATATTGATAATATAAATGCTGCAATGCCAGAGGTATTTGATCTAGACGAAGATGGAGATTTCGACATTGTGGTTCCAGATAGAACTAATGATCTTTTAGCCTGGTATGCCAATAATGGGTCAGAAAGCTTTACAAAAAATATTATTGATAATAGTGGAATGACTGATATCTATGATGTTGAAGTAGGGGATATTGATGGCGATGGAGATATAGATATTGCCGCCCAAACAGCAAGCAATAATAGTACTGCAGATGATAAAATTGTATGGTATGTGAACAATGGCTCAGAGTCATTTACTGAATATGATGTGGATACAGATTTGAATTATCCATACAGGTTCAATGTCGTAGATATTGATGGCGATGGAGATTTGGATATGGTTACAGCAACAAGAACTGGTGATAAAGTAATTTGGTATGAAAATATAGACGCCGGTTATGTTTTGGGTCTGTCCTTATCTGGTACTCCAAATGGTGCGGAAACCATCATGGTGACTCCTGCTAGCAGTGCTATTTTTGATTTTGCAGGAAACGCTGCTAGTACATCCCAAAGTAATAACACTGCATTACTAAATGTTGTTAATTACGTTTTAAATTTGAATGGGTCTAATGAAGCAGCGTATGTTGCTGATGACCCTGATTTTGAAACAACAGATTTTTCTATTCAAGCATGGGTAGACCCAAGTAGTTTACCTAGTTCCGGAAATCAGGCATGGTTTGTAAATAAAAATAGAGTTTACAGAATGGGCTTAGATAATGATGGTGGAACTACAAAAATTATTGCTCAGCACAGGAGCGGTGGGGCCTATGAAGATATCGAAGGTTCAACATTATCCGACGCAAGCGGGGGTTGGTATCATGTTGTTTTTACTTTTGATGATTCATCGAATCGTTTAAGAATTTATGTAAATGGAAGTAAAATTAATCAGGAATCATACTCGGGTAGTACCGTAAATCAAAATAGTGAATTCTCTATAGGTCGTAGGCATGATACCAATGGAGGATATTATAATGGAAAAATTGATGAGGTAGCATACTGGAATACTGAATTAAGTGATAATGCAATTGCCGCACTGTATAATAGTGGTACTCCTTTATCTGCATTGTCTAATTCAGGTAATTACACTAATTCTGGAAACCTTGTTATGTATTATCAATTTCAAGGAAATTTAAACGATTCACAAGGAAGTTTCAATCTAACTAACTATAGTAATAATATAAGTTCTAGTAATTATGTTTCTGAAACCATTGAATGAATATGAAATTTCTATAAAGATTAATTTTGTGTTTTCTGACTTTTGTTATTGCAGCTTCTTATTCTGGTTAAAACTTAATTGTAAGCTAAAAGCAAATACTTTTGCCTTTATCTATTTCAAACTATTGTAAATAATATTTACAAGTTTATAGCATTGTAAACTCATTGTCTTCCTATATTTATATAGCTAAATTGATTTACAACAAT
>JAYPLH010000237.1:0-3012 GCA_038365355.1 Fidelibacterota bacterium | reverse complement strand
CATGAGCTCTAAAAATAATTTCAAATATCTTAATTTTGATTGGGGATTTCCAATCTTTTTATCTTTAATATTTTTATCGTCGTTTGTTTATTCGTTGATAATTAGGGATGATTCAAACACTCAATTTTCAAACACTCAACCTTTAAGCACCAAAGTATTAGAAATAGACTCAAAACCAATCACTAGCATGGAAGCTCAGGAAATGGTTAAAGAGGATGCGTACTTCATCCATGATTTTTCTGAATTTTTTAGGAATGGTGAATTGGTAAGCTTTGTATTTTTAGTTGATGATGGGATAAATTCGAAAATATTATCGATTAGTGCTAAAGCTCCGAAAAATAGGGCTAGAATAAAAACAGTGAAAACTGGTAACATAATAGAATTAAAGTATATGTTCGATGGGTCATACAAATAGGGAAGTCTATTAATTTATGCCAATGGGTCCAATTCTCATACCTCAAAGATTTATGTAAAAACTAAGAGTGTACAATCATTTGATAGATTTTATACTACCAATCATACATGTCAATACCCATGAATATATACAAGAAACCGTATAGGTAAATTTTAAAACAACTTTCTTTTTTGGGTTCACTTACAACAACATTCGGCTCTATTTCTTCTTTAAAAAAAGCATCTATTTCATCTTGAGTCTTCAGTTGTTTTTTTAGGTGGTAAAATAAATAATTTGAATTATAAACTGCCTTATCAAATGCTTCACTTTTAATACCGTCTAATCTTAGATTGTAGTCGTGCCTATTTTCTTCATAATATTTAAGATATTTTAATAGCTCGTTGGGCAATTCAACAAACATAGTGTCACTTATTAAATCATCATTTAATTTTATGTACCTTTCTGTTCCACCAAGCTCTTCGAAATAGTAAAAATTCTTATTAATAGTTGCTATGTCATGATATTGAAACATCTTATCTAGTCTCAAAGAAAACTTTCCTTGTTTCCAATAATATTTGTACTTCATTCTACGTTTTTCGTCTCTTTCGTGTTTTACGATATGTCGTATAGCAAATACTGTTGAAAAACCTGTTGAATTCATTCTTATGTAGGGAAATACTTGTAGTATATCAATAATCCTTTTATCTCCAAGTGGATAGTAAGGAGGTGTGTAATTATGATATTTGTCTACCAAGAAAAAGAAGTCTTTGTTTATGGTTAGATATTTTTTTGAAGGATTTTTTAAGGTGCCGATTACGTTAAAATTGGATTCATGTAATAGGCTTTCATTTATTTCAATCTTATTTTCTTCTAGTAATGTAATTCTTCCATAAAAGTCTTCGATTGGTGTATCTTCATCAATTGTAAACACCCCGTTCTTAGTTACAGCTTTTGATTTTTGATTTCTTACTACTATTCTATTCCAATTTTGTTGACCACTGCCAACTTTTTTGATAATTCCATTATTATAAACGATATAAATGTTATTGAGATAGTCGTAAACATACTGACCAGAGCCATCCCTACTATCAATTTGTTGTTTGATTGCTATTCCTTTTCGCTCTGCAATTGGGTTAATCGGTTTATTTAGACCTGAATTATCTTTAGAACCATAGTATTGATAATGATAATCACCAAAAAATATTTTTTGTTCTCCACCTTTTTTTACCCAAGCATTTTTACTTATTCCATTCTCAAATAAATCCTGAATAATAAAGTAATTAAAATCAGTATCCATTTTTGCCAATCTTGGGTTTCTTTCATCATATAAATCTTTATCATATAATTTATTGTACATCCAAAATCTAGGACCCCAACTATATTTTCTTGGAAAGTTAAACCCGCTTTTATCAATTTTTAACATCATATCATTTTTTGTAGCATCTAATGGGTAACTTTTAGAGCCAACATAAAAAAAATAACCATCAACTTTTAAAAAATTTCGTTCGCTTGGTACGATACCAGGTTTATTATTTTCATCCCAAGATATAATATATAAATCATCTTCAAAATCTACATCGTCAATTATACTTAATCCGTCTTCGCGTAATGGTTTAGCTGACCTTTGAGAAAACCCAATACTAAGAAAAATGATTATTGCAAATACTGATTTTATTTGATTATTTAAAATTTTCACGGAACTGGGTCTAATTTCTTTTCAATTAAGTCTGGTTCATTACACCTTTTAATTCTTGAGATTCCCATCTTCAATCCTTTAAAACTACCATGTTTATTCACACTTTGTTTCATGTACTCTGAACACGATGGTTTGTAATTACATTCTACCATAAACAAATCACTGCCGCCTAATTTCTTATATAAATTGATAAAACCAATTATAATGAATTTCATATTTATTTTTTATCTCTAGCAAAAGTTACAATGCAAGCTTCTTTATTGAAAAATAACATAAATCTTCTTGATTCCATAACTTGGAAGACTACCTCCCAACCGTCTGCGGCCATATCATTACATATCTTCTCGAATTTCTTCTTAGGAAAACGTGCAGAGCCTAATAAAAAAGTGGCGCAACCACCTTCTTCAATTATCTCAACTTTATATTCTTTTTGTGACATAATATTCTCCTTCTTGATTGTATCAGTAGTGATAAAATTCAACTACTGTAATTTTTCAAATCTAATAATTAAGTTTAATCTTTAAAATATATGATTTAATCAAAAAGGAGTAAGTAAAATGAAAAAGCTAAGTGATTTTGAAAGTAATGATGATAGTGAATATTATTATCAGGGTTATCCAGGAGTTACTATAACAGATATTAATATGGAATTTTCTTCTATGGTACTTTTTATGGTAAAGTGGGTCATAGCATCCATTCCAGCATTCATAATTCTCGCCACAATAGTATTCCTATCTTTACTTGGTTTTTCCTTATTACTTGGAGGGTTTGCATTTTTAATGTAAGATTTTTTGAATGAGAATAAAAAAATATACATTCATTTTTTTAATGCCACATCTGAGGGTAATTATTTGTAGGTTTAGTTAAGGAGACTATTTTGAGAAAAATATTCATATTATTATTTATCTATATCATTGTTTTC
>JAYPLH010000236.1:0-3014 GCA_038365355.1 Fidelibacterota bacterium | reverse complement strand
ATTTTACAAGCGCATATGAGGGAGCCATACCAGTAGACCCTTATTATAATCCATTAGAGGCATTAATCGCTGGTGATTTTAAATACTTTTTGGGAAAAAGAAATGCAGTCAAGCCGCCATCATGGATTAAAAATCGTTGGATTTCAGCTGAGCTTTCCTACAACATAACTTCATCTCAAAGAATATCCGTTATGTATGGTTCCATTCAAGGAGGGCTTTTTTGTAGTAATGGGGTGTGTAGAGTCATACCAGCTTTCAATGATGGTTTTAAGGTTGCATATAGCGCAAGTTTTTAAATTTTTATAAATATTTAATATTTATTTCATCCATATATTGGATGTATAATTGAGAATAAATAATTGATATAAATTTTAGTGTAGGACATAATATGAAGTACCTTAAGTTTCTTATTTTTATAAATTTTATATTTGGACAAACCTATTCTGTCGGTGATTATGTTGACAATTTTAGTGCTGAAATTTGTTACAACGGTGAAGGTACTTGGGAATGGGAAGTGGATGGTTTTAACAAAGTTGTCTGGATTTCTTCTTTCGCAACCTGGTGAAGCCCCTGTCAGTCGGAGGCTCCGATTGTAGAATCAATTTACCAGCAATACATAGATAATCCTAATGTTGAGATTGTATCAGCAGGAATGGATTGGGGACAGCCTTACAGTTGTAGCAGTTGGGCTGAAGCTTTTGGACAAACTTTCCCAATTTTAGATGATAATAATGGGTCCTCAATTTATGGGTTGTTTGGAGTTGGTTACGTGCCACATAATGTAGTATTAGGTGGAGATGGGCAAGTAATTTTTTCAGAATCAGGCTTTAATCAAAATACGATGATAGCTATGATTGAGGAAGGCCTCGAAAACCTTATTCTAGATGTAGATGAGGATGGGGTACTTGATTCAGATGACAATTGCATTGATATAGCCAATCCAAA
The DNA here is from genome assembly GCA_038365355.1 of Fidelibacterota bacterium. Lineage (GTDB taxonomy): Bacteria > Fidelibacterota > Marinisomatia > Marinisomatales > UBA1611. Next base: position 2,069 of record JAYPLH010000236.1, on the reverse strand, counting down.
CCAGGCAGATATTGATTTTGATGGTGCTGGGGATGCTTGTGATCCATGCGATAATCAAAATGTATATACATTTGGAAATATTAATGGTACTATTGATCAAGAGGGACTTGCAATTGTAGATATATTTGATGTTATGGAGTTAGTAGACATACTCCTTAGCGATGATCAGGAGAGTTGTGGTAGTGAAATTGCAGATATGAATTCTGATGGCAACCAAAATGTTGTTGACATAATATTTTTGGTTCAAATGCTTCTAGGAGGAGATTTTGAGAGCATTTCATCTTACGATCCCGGTCTCTTTGAAATAGATAATAGTGGTATTGATACAAGAATTTCTATTTCTAATGATTCAAAATTAGGCGGCTTACAGTTTAGTACCAACTTGGATGAAGTATCTGAGAATGATCTCAATAGTTTAATTTTGCCAGAAGGATGGGTTGTTGAATATGTCTTAAACAATCAAAACCTTAATGTCCTAATATTTGATATGTCTGGTCAAAATTCAGTTGAGACCTTAGATCTTAAATTTAGTTCTGCATCATCAAATTCCTTTGAAAATATAGTTTTGGCAAGTGGAGATGCACAGCAAATAGAGTACACTGTTATTGAAAAATATGACGAACAAATTGAAATCTCTCCTGATGATTACCAGCTTTATGCTCTTTATCCGAATCCGTTTAACCCGTCTTTAAATATATACTTCTCAACAGTTACCCCTGGCAAGACCAATATTGCAATTTATAATTCCAATGGGCAGGAGGTAGGAAATGTTTTAAGAAATGAATATTTACAGAGTGGCAATTATAACTTTTCCTGGGATGCAGGTAACAATCCCTCTGGATTATATTTCGTTAAGTTAGAAAGTCAAAACTTTACTCAGGTTAAAAAAGCTCTTTTTCTTAAATAATGCATATTGAAAATTTTTTTGTTTTGTTAAGCTAATTTGTAAGACTTTTAGCTTTGAGATATTGGGATATATGTTAAAAAGATTATTGTTTTTTGTATTTTTACTGTCTTTTTTAAAGGGGCAAGAAAAACTTCCTGATATACCAGTTAAGCTACTAAGTGGGAAGAAGACCAATCTCTATGAATTATTAAATAATGGTCCAGTAATTATTGACTTTTGGGCCACCTGGTGTTCACCTTGCAAAAAGCTCATGAAGCACTTAGATAAGTTTCATAAGCATTTTAATGAGTATGGTTTAAATGTTCTAGCAGTAAGTACAGATTCGCCGAGGAGCATGGGCAAGGTAAAATCTTTTATTAGGTCTAATAAATATGATTTTTTAGTTGGTTTAGATCCAAATCAGCAAGTTATGAAGAAATGTAAAGCGGAAATTATGCCTACTACCATAATTTTGGATCAAGATGGTAATGTAATCTATCGACATCAAGGTTATTATCCGGGTGATGAAGAAAAGATTTTAAAAACTATTCATGATTATTATGATAAGCAAGGAATTGATTATAAAAAACTAAGTTAATTCTACAATTTTTAAAATTTTCAATTTTTATTTTAACATTAAATTAATTTATAAAATATTTTTCACCCTTTTGTTCCCCTTTTATCCTCTAAATGGGAATGATTACTACACCCAAGAAAGGTTTTTCTACAATAACCTAATTGAAAAGAATGATTTATTGTATAGGCCTTTTACGAATGAGCCAGTATATGGTGACATCTATATGTATTTTTTAAGTAATGGCCGCAGAACTGAAAATCTTTTTTTGGGGGTAGTTACTAAAAAAGGAAAACAAGGTCATTGGGTGAGGTATTGGGATAATGGAAATAAAAAGGATGAAGGGTTTTATATTAACTCTAAAAAAGATGGTTTATGGATTGAGTGGAAGGAAGACGGATTTAAATTTGCAGAAATCTTTTATGAAAATGGTGTAGCTACTCATTTAACTAATTGCATAGTTGAAAATTGTCCCTAATATCTAGTATCAAATTTTTACAGTTGATAATCTAATAATGCGCCCGTAGCTCAACTGGATAGAGTGCCTGGCTACGGACCAGGAGGTTGGGGGTTCGAATCCTCCCGGGCGTACTTCTTAAAAATCCCTTT
>JAYPLH010000022.1:6588-17647 GCA_038365355.1 Fidelibacterota bacterium | reverse complement strand
AAAACTTTTATATTAACAAAAGAAGCTTCAGCTATTTCATATTGAATTTTAAGATTTCCATTAAATGGATTAGGATAACATTCCAAAATTTGATAGGTATTTGGGGTGCTTAAATCTTTTGAAGTAAAAAGCTGTAAATCACTATTAGAATAGACTGCTGCAGATTTAGCAGCAATAGAATATTCACCGTAAGAATTATCCTCATTGATACTCAGTACATCATTTGGATCAAACACATTGTACCACTCTCCCGAAGATAAAAATGGTACATTTTCTACTGTCCTTTCAATTGTAGAAAAATTAGCAACTACAACTATCTGATTGTTGTTATTATTCTCAGACTCATCTTTATAACCATAAACAATAACCTTCTCATTAGTATATCGATATAAATCATAAAAAGTACCATTATAAAATGCTGGATTTGTTTTTCTAAGCCTGGCTAAAGTTGAATAGTGTTCGAGATGAGACTGCCCGATATCGGTATCTAATAAAGACCAATCCACTGGACGATACTGTAATTTTTCTTCATCGTAATTACCATTATTATTATCGTCATTCCATCCAGTCTGTAAACCAAATTCTTGCCCTTGAAAAAGCATTGGAATTCCAAGAGAAGTAAATAATACTGTCGCATAAAACTTATCTCTTTCTCTTGCCTCTTCAATTGAATAATTATTAAACGTTACCATTTCCTGCAGGATGGATTGTTCATCATGACTAACCATATACTTCACAGCCTGAGTTCGGTCACTATATGGATCTCCCCAGTCTGAATATTCATGCAATCCAACGATTTGTCTCATAATGGATATTGTCCCAAGACTTTGATTATGTACATCATTCAAAAGTCGATCGTGAAAGCTATCGTGCCATCCAGAGGATAAATCGGTATTATCGATGAGCCATGGATTAGATGGTAAATGCTCTGCAATTTGGTAAATAGTTGAGTCATAATTGTATAAAGCCGTAGACCACCCTGGAATACCATACTCTTGTTGTTGCATGTCCCAGCCAATCATATACATAGCATCAAACCTGAATCCATCAACTTTATATTCATCCACCCATATTCTATTTACTGTATTAATATAATCTATGGTATTCAAATTAAAATGATCCCAATCTAGCATTCCCCATGACCCTTCTGCCTCATTAGGGTTCAAGTCTGTATGTATTTTAATATACGGATTTAAATCATAGTCTGGTTGAATTTGCCAAATAGGACTGGTTGACATTATATGATTCCAGACCAAATCGATTATAATCGCAATACCTCTAGAATGCGCTTCATCCACTAATAATTTTAAGTCATATGGAGTACCATAGTTTTCCTCGACTGAGGACATAAGATAAGGATTATATCCCCAAGAATGTATTCCTGGAAATTCAGTAATTGGCAATAACTCAATAGCATTTACCCCAGTATTTTTTAAATGATCTAACCTAGCAATCACATCTGTGAATTTCCCTTGCCCATTACCTTGAGCTGCAAAATCATCTACATGCAATTCATATATAACCAGTGTATCTAAGGATGGACGAATATAGTCCAACGATTGCCACTGATAATTATCAGCTGTCGAAATACCTCCAGGCCCAATCTCTATTCTAGTCTTTCCATTTGTTAATCTTCTTGATAATGGATCTGCAATTCTATTTCCATTCATTAATAAATATTCATATTCATATTCACCGCTTGGCAAATCTAATTCAATCCACCAGATATCCTGCATATTTGGATCTTTGTACATAGTTAGTGCATCCGAATCTTCTGTTGAATTACCTGGAGCACTAATTAGAACCTTCATAACTGGTTGTGATGGAGCATAGACAGCTAAATACATACTGTTATTGAACCACGTAGGACCCATATTAATTTCATCTGGTTTCGGCGCCTCAATAATCTCTATTGAACCAAAACTACAAACTGTATTCCACTCTCCTTCGATAAGAGCCTGAACCCAAAGAGGGTCATAAACCGACAAAGATGGATTAAAAGGAATGTATAGAACTCCATTACCATGATAAAATTCATTTCCCGATACCGTATCTGCCCCAATTGAATATCGTATTGAATCAACTCCAGAAGAGGAAAAGATTCCAGCACTGAAACCATTTATTTCTTCATTGGATCCGAAATGACGAGCAATTTGAAAAATTAACGGATCTGAAACATTTAAAATTGAATTTGTCCAATTATCATCTGTTGTTAATGGATTCAAAGGGTCTGGTATCCATGTATAATCCGAACCCGAAGAATTATGATGAAAATGAATTTTATACTGATGTTCATCACCTACACTTAATGAATATGTTTTTTCGTAGGAATCTGTAGACTCGTTATAAACCATCTTTGAAAGAGCATTAGGACTAATGAATCCATTTGAATTAGGTCCCCAATCATTGGATGTACCACTTGGCATAGTACCTGGTACAAAAACTCTTACGAAATCATCATTCTGGTTCTCTACATACCTGAACGTTACATCTAATGATTGACCATATACGAAACATAGTAAAAAAAAGGAAAAGATTCTCAAGATTCTATTTTTACCTCATCTGATAAATGTCTAAACCAAAACCAGTATAAACCCACAGACAACGGAATAAGCAAAATTAATAAGTTAAATACATTTGTCCATTGCTTCATTACCACCATCATACCTGTTAAGAACAAAACAACCTGCCAAGGCACTGCAAAAAATATTGCAAAAATATCTCTTCGATTTTCTGCGTTTATTTTATATAAAACATCATTTGGAAGTTGGTTTCGAACTTTATTCCAGAAACCAAAAGGACGTGTAATCTTATAAAAGTTGAACAAGACATCATCACCGGTTGGCCTAGTAAAATAAGTCCCTACAACACATCCAACTAACGAACTCCCGCTTGCAATTAAAAATGATGTGTATTCCGGAAGTGGCCCTCCAAAGGCTTTTGTAAGAACCGCTGCAGTCATTCCAAAAACGGTTCCTACAGCAAACCCATACCCGTTAAACCTCCACCAATACCACCTTATTACTTGAGGGATAAACATCCCTGCTCCAATTCCCATAGTAATCCAGCCCCATATTTCATTTATGTTTTTTATAGTAAGACTAAACAATAAGGCTATGGCAACGATAACCAATGAAGCGATCCTACCCTGCAACATTAAATCTTTTTCACTGGCATCAGGGCGTAAATATGTTTGATATAAATCTTTTACCCAATAGGCAGCACCAGCATTTACAGTAGAATCAAATGTCGACATTGCAGCAGCCATTAAGCCTGCGATAAGAAGTCCTTTTACCCCTACCGGTATGTAGTGTTTTATAACGGTTGGAAGTACAAGCTCTGGATCTGCGATCACATTAAATTCTGGATTCAATCCATGATGAATACCTAACATTGCAAATGAAGCAATTAATGGCCACCGAAATGCTAACAATGAAGTCCAGAATAAGGATAAAATACCAGCCTCTCTATCACTCTGAGCTGCAAAATATCTTTGTAACATGTAACCACCTGCTCCACTAGCTCCTTCCAGAGTAACTTTAAATAAATAAAACATTATTGCGATTCCAAAAAGATTATAAATAGCGAAAGTGGAACCTTCAGGCATATTCATTTCACTTGGTGGCGTAATTCTTGACCATTCTGATAAACTTGTTTTTATTTCATTAAATGAGCCGTCTAGCATTGGTACTGAGACCATAAATTCTTCAGGCAGAGTGACAGTATTCATGGCCATTCCAGAAATATATAAAATTACACCAAAAATGAAGACTCCTTGAAACACATCAGTCCATACTACTCCATATAACCCACTTGCTACAGTATATATCATTGCAAGCACGACCATTATTAAGGATGCATAAATGGGTTCAATTCCTAAAAACTCGCCAACAAACTTTCCAGCTCCAATCACAAAATATGTAACCATTGCTATAGTCATGATAATAGATGCAAAAGCAGCAATAACTCTGGCAGTGTCTCCTTCTCGACCTTTACCAAATCTGAAATGCATCCATTCTGCTTGGGTCATGACTTGTGAACGTCTATTCCACTTACCCATAAACACCATTAAAAACGCCATGATAAGAGTTACCCCTCCTCTTATCTCAATGAAAAAACCTTTTGTTCCCAGTGCATATATAAATGCTGTATTGATCATCGTACCAGCGATATCAGTATTAGATGCCATTCCTGATGCACCTAATACCCACCATGGAAGTTTACGATCTCCTAAAAAATAAGAGTCGATATCGCGAGATGCCTTCTTCTGCATAATAAGACCAACTACTACAATAGCTAATAAGTAAACAATGATTATAATTAGATCAATAGTTTCCATAATTAATCCTTTATATTGTAAAACTGATTATTGTACTCCCTTATCATCCTTGATGCTGTAAATCCTATACCAGTTTTAATGGCCTCTTTCATTACTTTAATCCAACTTTCTTTATCCTCATAATACATGGGAATGATTTGATTTTTTAGTTTTGAATATAAGTGATCAGCATCTTTATTATCATCAGGTTCTTTAGGGTTACCAATTGACCAACCATTTATACCTTCTTTACATCCTTCTGCCCACCATCCATCTAGAATGGAAAAATTAGGTACTCCGTTCAATGTAGCTTTCATTCCACTTGTACCAGATGCTTCATTAGGCCTTAGGGGAGTATTTAACCAAAGATCAACTCCAGATGTAATTAACCTTCCTAACCACATATCGTAGTTTTCTAGATATATAACCTTGATAGAGCCAAAAAGACTTTTTGACTTTCCAATAATCTGATGAATTAATTTTTTTCCTTCTTCATCCTTGGGGTGTGCCTTTCCAGAATAAATTACTTGAATTTTTTTATAACCAACTTCACGAAGCCTTTCTAGATCATGAAAAAGTAGCTGAGCTCGTTTGTATGTAGCCGATCGCCTTGCAAATCCAATGGTTAAAGTTTCTAGATCTAATAATTGAGATGTCTGAGCATTTGCATAAGTCAAAAGCCTTCTTTTACTTTTTTCGTGAGCATTTAATAATATTTTATCAGGAATGTTATCTACGTTACCTAACTTTTGAGGATCTTTTCTCCATCCTGGTAAATATTCATCAAAAGTATTTTTAAATGAACTGCCCATCCAATAGCTATGATGAACACCATTAGTAATAAATGATATGTTTGACCACGGAAATTGATTTTGTGCAACATCTCCATGAAGCTTCGAAACTCCATTCGCACTACGGCTAAATTTTAAGCCAAGTTCTGTCATATGAAGAGTATCTTTACTTTTGATGGAAGGTAATGTTAGAGAATCAGGAAGTAGCTGATTGAGAACTTTCTTAACTTTATTTAGCTTAAATTGATCATGACCAGCTGGTACTGGGGTGTGAGTAGTAAAGTGGCATAGAGATTTAACTTTTTCAGCATTCCCTCCAAATTGGTCCATCAGCGCTAGAACTAAAAATGAGCAATGCCCCTCATTCATGTGGTAAGTTTTTATATTATTTTGTTCAAGTTTTTGGAGCAGTTTTACGCCCCCGATTCCAAGGATAGCTTCCTGCAAAACTCGATGTTCATCATCGCCGGAATATAGTCTGAGGGTTATCTTTTTATCTTGATCGCAATTTTCATCAACATCTGTATCTAAAAAATATATTGGCACATTCTTTCCTGATTCGCCAACATAATCAAATTTATATGGCTGTATCCATACCTTTCTATCTCTCAACTGAATTGAAAATCGGACATCCATCATTTTAATTAATGGATAAGGATCAAATCTTGGATAAGACTCGGTTTGTATACCCTCGTCATCTAATCTTTGTTTAAAGTACCCCTCTTTATAGAGCAATGTAATAGCACCTAAATTTATTCCTTCGTCCCCCGCTGCTTTTATATGATCTCCAGCAAGAACACCAAGGCCTCCACTATAGGTAGGAATGCTAGCTGAAATCCCTATTTCAGCAGAAAAATATGCTATTTCAATTTTTTTTCCCATTACCTTTTCGCTTCCTTTGTAATCAACTTCATTTTGTTAATCAATAAATCCTTAAGTAAATCTGGTTCCATTCTCCATGACCAATTTTGATCACTAATGGTACCAGGAGTGTTCATTCTAGCCTCTGATCCTAAGCCTAGAAGATCCTGAACAGGAATTATAACCATCATCGCTTTAGATTGAAGCGAATATTCTATCATAGACCAGTGTAAATCTTTCTTCTCTAAATCTAAAAATTTACTAATGTTATTTTTATGACTTTTTGAAATTTCATTAGCCAAAGTATTATACCAACCATTCAGCGTATCATTATCGTGCGTTCCTGTGTAAAGAACAGTATTTTTCTTAAATCGATTTGGCAATTCATCATTATAAAAAACGTACTGCAATACATCCATTCCAGGAATATCAAATTTATTTCGAATTAATTTAGCATCTTCAGCAGCTTCACCTAAGTCCTCTGCAATCAGAACTAAATTATGATTTTCTTTAAATACTTTTTCTAATAACTCTAAACCTTTTGCTTTTGCCCATTTGCCTTTAACTGCATTTGAATCACCAGCAGGTACTTCCCAATATTTTGCAAAACCATTGAAATGATCAACTCGAATTACATCAACATATTTCATTAAATGCCTGATACGATTTGACCACCACCTAAAGCCTGTTTCCTCATGTTTATTCCAATCGTAAATAGGGTGTCCCCACAATTGACCTGATGCCATGAAGTGATCTGGTGGACAACCTGATTGAAATAGCATCTGACATTCTTCGTCAAGTTTAAACAAAGATTGATTTGTCCATACATCTGCGCTATTAAAGGAAATGTAAATAGGAATATCGCCAATAAGTTTTATATCCTTTCCAGCAGCATAGGATTTTAGCCTTTCCCATTGTTCATGAAATAAAAATTGTAAAACCTTTATTTCCTCAATCTCGCTGGCATATTTTTCTGAAACCTTACTCAAAGATTCTAAGTTTAGAAATTTGTATTGCTCCTCCCAATCTGACCATTTCCGATTGTTTTGCATTTCTTTTATAACCATAAACATAGCATAGTTATTTAGCCAAAAATCATTTTCAGAACAAAATTTTTTATATTTATCTAATAGCAAATTTTCTGCTTTATTTAGAAAGTTGGTTGCTGCTTTACTAAGAATAGAAGACTTCCAATCTTTTAATTTTTTATACTCTATCATCTTAGTTTTAAAATTTGGAATTGGGTCTAGATCTTCTTTTATTAGTAATCTGTCTTTAATTAGGCCATCTAAACTTATTAGAAAAGGATTCTGAGCAAATGCTGAATTTGTATCATATGGACTATTACAGGTCTCTGGGTTATTTGTTGGAAGAATCTGCCAATATTGCTGCCCCATATCAGCTAAATTATCTATAAATAACTTTGCCTCTTTCCCAATCTCTCCGATACCGTAAGGACCAGGCAGCGAAGTAATATGAAGCAATATGCCCGATGAACGTTTTGATTTTAGAAGTTGTTGCAATTTCCTTTTGCTCGAATAGTTATTTTTTTGACTATTCATTTTTTTAGGTACGGAGCAAAGATTGCAAATCTTCAGCAGGGTTTCGCATAATATCTTTTACATATTCATTAGAATCAAAGCCCAATCTTTGACCCGCAAGGGTAATATCTAATATTATGTGATTCATTGCTATTTCACTGATTGCCTTATTTTGAGTCAAAATCGCTTTACTTTGGTCTACTGATTGAGCACTTCCCATTAAGGTATGACTGTGGTCAACAACCATAATTATTTTAGGTGTCCAAATTTTTCTAAGCTCATCCTCATCCAGTTTGTAAGAGACCACTTTTCCAAGTTTTTCATCCACCTCCGTAAATGAAAAAATAGTACACCTAATCCCTCTTTTTTTTGCAGACATTAATTCTTTTTTACATTCAGAGAATTCTCTTTTCCAACCACTAATGATAATTTTTTTATTTGCATTATTGATTAACTCTTTCATCTTAAGCATAATATTTCGATAGCCATGCAAATGCCAAAAATCAGTAAACTTATCTTCAATTTCTACATTTTTAAACGCATCCTCTAAATTATTCAGTTTATCCTTGTGTGACTGACTTAAATATTCTAGTAGTGCAGAAGGTGGTAGCGGAAGATATTTTTTTGGCGATTCACCCACACTATTTGCAAATCCAAGAGCAACTAATTTATTTAAAACGGTATATATAGCTGATCGTGGAATATCTGTTTGAGTGCTAATTTCATATCCTGTAGATGGATTCTTTTTTAATAGAGCAGTATAAGCTTTAGCAGCATTTGAAGTAAGACCAAAATCAATTAGAATATCTTGTATTTTTTTCATTTATTATTAGTTTTATATATCAAATTGGAATTTTTTGTTAGTTTGTAAAAAGTAATTTTACATTAAAATATTTTGAATTAAAATTAATAACTCTAAACAGAGTTACTAATAAATAATATAAGTTTTATTCTATGAATTTTTCCTATCAAATACACTGGTCCTATATCACTTGCCTTATTTTTTTACAGTTTATCTTTGCTGGCACAACAGGAAAAATTTCTGGTACAGTAGTAGATGAAAATAACCAGCCCCTTATAGGATGTAATATTGTTGTTAAAGGTACCTCTTTGGGGGCCGCTACTAATATTAAAGGTGAGTATTTCATATTGAATATTCCTCCTGGGAAATATGATTTGACAGCTTCAATGATAGGGTATGGCACTGTGACTGTGGAAGGAACTTTGGTTATGGTTGACTTAACGGCTAAAACAAATTTTTTTCTAAAACCAGAAACTATTGAGGGAGACGTAATAACAGTTACTGCAGAAAAGCCAACCGTAAGACTTGATCAAACTTCAATGTCTGCTGTAGTGAGCTCTGAAGATATAGAAAACTTACCTGTTACAGATGTTGGAGATGTCATAGAATTGCAAGCTGGAATTGTTCGTGATCCCAATGGAGGATTTCATGTTAGAGGCGGCCGCAGTAGTGAAGTATCCTTTTGGGTAGATGGTGTTGCTACAACAGACTCCTATGATGGTAGCTCTGGGCTCGAAATTGAAAATGCAGGTATTCAGGAAGTTCAAGTCATATCTGGTACGTTCAATGCTGAATATGGCCAAGCTATGTCTGGTATTGTCAATGTGGTAACTAAAGATGGAGGACTTAATTACCAAGGAAATTTAGATTTTTTTTCAGGCGGATATCATACAAACCATTCAAATTTGTATTCAATATCATCTCCTTTTTCCTCCTGGCAGTCTTTCACAGATTTGAATGGGGATGGAAACTGGGATTATGGTGAGATTTTATATGACTTGAATGGAAATAATACTTGGGATGAAGGAGAAATATACTGGGACAGAAACGGTAATCAATCATGGGATGGAGATGAAGGTACTGAGCCCTTAAATGATGATCTAGGCTATGACGGTTATTTGGGAGATTATTATGACTACAATGGAGATGGAAAAACTACACAGCCAAGTCCAGGTGAAGGGAATGGAAGAAAAGATTGGGGTGAACATCAATTTAACTTAGATAATAAGGGTTACACAGAATACCTTAATGTATTTAAAAACATTTTCCAACAATCTAATATTTCTGGAAGCTTAAGTGGCCCAATACCTCTTTCGAATAAAAAGTTAACCTTTTACTCCACTTTTCGATATTACCACTCTGCAGGTCGGTATTATGGAAGGAAGCTATTTTCCCCTACAGGAGTTTTTAGTGATGAAAGCATAGTCCCCTTATCACCATTTTCTAAACTTTCAGGGCAATTTAAGTTAACATACAATATTAAGTCCGGTATGAAAGCAAGCTATACAGGCTACCTCACAGAGAAGGCCTACAAAAATTATGATAGTTACTATAAGTATAACCCAGATGGAGTTCTGAATAATTTTGAATCAGACCAATCACATATGCTTGCTCTTACGCACAGTATTAGTCAAAATACTTTCTACGAATTTAAATTTTTAAATTTTAGCTCCGGCTATCATCAATCCCTATATGAAAAAAGCGATGTCCCCTACTCTACCTCAATATTAACAGAAGAGGAAATGCAGCAAATTAACATTGAAGATTCAATTCAAATAAGAACTGGGTACGATGTATTTTCAACTATCCCGAGATATGGCGTGCAAGATTTAGGAGAAGACCGATACCAAATCACAGATTTTGCAGATCAAACCGGTTATATAGCAGGGGATCAATTTATTACTCCAGCTTGGTCATTTGGAACGGGTGGAACGCAAAATGGAAGATTTAGCAGGAACACATCTTTTAAACAGCTTAACCTGACTGTTTCAAGCCAAATAAATAATACACATTTTATTAAATCTGGTATTTTATATAAACAGTATGATATGTGGGCCGATGATAAATTTCTAAATTATAAAACAGTTGGAGAATGGTCCTTGACTCAAAATGGTGACACACTGGGTTATAATCCTCTTGCAGGTGCACGGGTTACCCCTTTTATACCCACCATTAACCCTACCTATACTTCAGAACATGACTATTTTAGAGTAAACCCCAAAGAATTATCTTTTTACCTACAAGATAAAATTGAACTAGATGAATTAATTATTAACGCGGGACTTCGGTTTGATTTTTTCGATCCTGATTGGAAAGTTCCTGAAAATGAAAAATTACCAGGTAATCTTAAATATTTTTTAGCAAAGACTAATAATGACACGTCCCTTTTCTGGGAAAATGACTTTTCTATATTGCATAAGGATGTTATCATTTTAGACTCGTTGGATCAACAAGGCGCAGTTGCTATAGAGAATTTATTCATCACAGGCGTAGAATATGATTCAACATCTCAAAGCTATACTGAGGCTTTCAATGATCAATTATTAACCTATCGTAATACATTTCGATGGAAGAATGGCTTTAATAAAGTAAAACCTTCCTTCCAATTAAGTCCTAGAATCGGTATAGCCTACCCCATAACGGATAAAGGGGTAATTCATGTCTCATACGGACACTTTTTCCAGGTGCCTAACTTTAGCTTTTTATATGAAAATCCTGAGTTTGAAATCACAAATAATAACAATGG
>JAYPLH010000022.1:0-6488 GCA_038365355.1 Fidelibacterota bacterium | reverse complement strand
GATAGACAATTCATTAATGGTCTAGGTGGAGGAATTGATTATACTTGGATGATTGCTGAAGGAACTTATTCTAACCCTCAGGACGCATATTTTGATGCTCAAGACAATCAAGCTCCAAGGTTAAGTATGCTGCCCTTGAACTGGGACCAAACACATACTTTAAATTTTCGCGCAACAACTGGTGGAAAAAACTGGGTTGCAAGTGCTATTGGCAAGCTGTGGTCAGGTAAGCCCTACACCCCCGAATTTAAAACCGGCACTGTTTCCGGATCAGGAGCTTTTGCAGGGTTTGCTGATAATAGCGAACGTAAACCAAATGTTTTTGATTTAGATATTCGAGCTTCCTATACAATTAATCTTCTTGGCTTACAATCCAAAATTTATTGTAACATTTATAACCTTTTGGATTTACAGAATGAGTTTTCAGTCTGGGAAGATACTGGCCGAGCTACTTATACTTTAACAGCTAAGGACGTTCCACTTACTGATCCAGGTCGAATTGGCCACCTTCAGGAACACTTAATACGCCCAGAGTGGTACGGAGAACCTCGAAGAATTAATATAGGATTAAATATTTCATTATAGATGCAGAATCAAATTAAATATGTTTCTCTGCTTTTTTTTATTTTAACTGCGGGTTTTAGTAATTCTCCTAAAGGCAATTCTTTAGCTCGAGCAAAAAATGATCATTCAGGTAATAAAGTTCGTACTACCTTTTATAATTATGGGCTAGTTGGTAGATGGACTAGTGAGCCTGAAGATATCGGTGGTGAATGGCCCATTAATTCTGGGCATGAATACATTGGTGATGTAGGCCATATGGTTGGAGCTGAGTTTACAAGTCTCGACAACGTAAAGAAAAAAAGTGTAATTACAATTGATAGCCCTAGGGGAAGTGAATTTAATTTAGATACCCATTGGGGATGGGAACCACTTTCAGGCTATAATAACCCGGATACTCCTCTTATAGCAATGAGCCATATGGGACCATCTGAAGGAGAGAATGCGTCTGTAAATACTTGGCCAGTTCAATGGCCTGATAAGCTTGATGATCCTCTAGATCCAGGATGGGCGGGTTCATGGAATGGATATTTTGGAAAGAATCAAAAAAATGCAGAGCAAGAAAGTTATTTTGTAATGGATGACGCTCAAGATGCCGAATTTTTCTATTATCCAGATTCTAATGATTTAGAAAGAAGAGGAATGGGCTTAAGATGTACACAAAGAGGTCTTCAATGGAATCATATTTTGGCTGAGGATGTTTTGTTTTGGCTTTATGATATAAAAAATATCAGTGATTATGATTTAGAAAAAATGGTGTTTGGATATATAGTCGGAACGATTACGGGTGGAGATGGAGACAGTGGTGATGATTGGGCAGATTTTGAAAAATCAGATGATATTGCTTTCTCATATGACAATGGAACCGATTTAGAAACTGGGTTAGGAGGAATTGGAGCAAGTGGTTGGTCACCTGTTGGTCTAGCAGGTTATGCGTTTTTGGAAAGTCCTGGAAATCCTTACGATGGCATTGATAATGATGGAGATGGCTCAAATGGCCAAGGACCAACGTTATCTGAAGAGGTATTTAGCAGTCGTATTTTTAATGTTGGAGACACAGTTGTGGTTATTGATTATAATACCTTTGAAAGAAATTTAATTGCAATGCCATCAGATGGGGTCTCCATAGAAAAGTCAAATAGTGAATATGTATTTTTACCTGGGCAGCCGTTGGAAGAAATACCACGCAATCTTATCGATGACAACTTGAATGGCTTAATTGATGAAAATAATGGAGCATCTATAGAGATTGCTCCAGGTATTTTTGAAGATACCTATCTTTATTTTGATGCGATATCAGGAGATGGGTTAAAATATATTGATTACCTCACTGGTTTTGGCTCCACAAATACCATGATTGACGAAAGTAGAGAAGATGGTATCGATAATGATGGAGATTGGGATATTGCAACGGATGATGTTGGATTAGATGGAATGCCAGGTAGCGGTGACCTTGGAGAAGGAGATGGCCTTCCTACTTCAGGTAGGGGTACTGATTTACCTGGAGAGCCAAATATTGATAAAACGGATGTGGATGAATCAGATCAAATTGGTTTATCTAGCTTCTATTATTTTAATTTTGGAGTTGGACCTCAAATGGATGATGACCCAAGACTTTGGGAAGAAATGTTACCTGGCTATTTTAACAATTCCATCTCCAATACAGATGCAGATTTTTTATTTAGCTCTGGGTATTTTCCTCTAAAAAAAGATTTAACTGAAAGGTTTTCTATAGCACTATTATTTGGTGATAACCTTCCTGATCTTGTTAGAAATAAACAAACGGTTCAAACTATTTATAATCAAAATTATAATTTCGCTAAGGCACCGGATTTACCTAGCGTATGGGCCTATGCAGGTGATGGGTACGTCACACTTTATTGGGATGATAATGCTGAAAAATCAGTTGATAGAATAACTGGAGAGGATTTTGAGGGGTATAAAATATATAAAGCAACTGATACTCAATTTACGGATGCAGGAGTCATTACAGATGCCTTTGGAACTGCAAAATTCAATATTCCTATTAAACAATTTGATGAAATAAATGAATTTGAAGATTTTTACCCAGGCCATGTTGACGGTATACAATTCTATCTTGGCAATAATACTGGTTTAGTTCATACATGGACTGATACTAATGTCATCAACGGCCATCGATACTTTTATGCAGTAACGGCTTATGATCATGGATCCGTAGAAAAAGAAATTTTACCTGCTGAAACATCAAAGTTTGTTACCCTTGATAGAGGTGGAAACGTCATTACTGCAAAAAATGTAATAACTGTAGTTCCGGATGCTCCCTCGTTGGGATATGTAGATGCACCTGTAGAAAAAGAAGTATACCCCATTACAACTCCAGTTGGAACCGGATCAATGAAAATTAGGAACCTAGACCCTTCTAAAATTCCTGACAGTAACATATATCGGATATTTTTTAAAGATACTCGAATGAACCGCATAGATGACGATGGGGACTGGTCGGCTGATAGTCATGATGTAGGGATTGATGGGTGTTCTGATTATTTTGAAGATGGTCTAGGCGGATGCAATTCATTTGCAAATCCTGGAGCTGGCGATGAAAATGAAGATAATTGGAAAGATTGTGGTTCAGATGGAGTTTGCAATGAAGATGAGATAGGCTATAATGAAATAGAAAATCCTGATCCCAATAACGATGACTATGATTACAATTTAAATCCATTTGGTACTGAAAATAATGGTGAATTTGATTTTGGAGAATTATCTGAGAATAATGGAGTCCCTGATCTTGGGGAGCCTAATTTAGATATTCTGGACTTGGACGAAGTTATCCCCTTTACAACTGAATATATGGTGGTGAATACTACGAACAGCAATCAATTGGATACTGTTGTTCAATGGAATTCCGATCTTGATGGGGACCTAGGACAATTTGATGGAATGGTCTTGGATATTAATAATCAGTTAAATATAACAAAAGATGAAGAGCGTTCTAATTTTTATCCATTGAATGATAATAACTATGAATACAGTTTTAGTCCTTTCAGTTTTGGCGGTATTGCCACTCAAGGAGTACGTTACCCAAGAAATTATGGGCTCGTTTTTTCTGACTCTTCAACATATCCTACATCATCCATAACTCTTTTAAGAGAAAATGGCCAATATATTACTATTGATTCTTCAACAGTAAATTATAAAATTATTGATTTAGACAATGTGGAAGCAGATTTAGATCTTGCAGTCATAGATCGCACCTGGCATTACTATAGCAAGGCTACCGGCCTCCCTGATTCTATTCCACTAGACTCAATCATTAATAGTGAATTTTATCTAAATCCAGATCAATTTGAATATTTTAACATTGTCGATACGGTCTTAGGAACATGGTCTGATTTTGGATTTGCCGTTTCACTGTTTGGAAGCGATTATGCATTGAAACTTGAGCTTGCGAAAGCAGGACACTTTTCGTATTCAGATCGTATTATTATTTTAGAAAAAGCTGGAGATACTTCTTTTGTTTCTTGGAACATCACTCCAGGGCATGATAATGTACCAAACCAAAAAAGTCCTACAAATGGCGATACCTTATCCATTTTTACAACAAAACCCTTTTCAAGTGCTGATGTATATGAATTTATTTCGCAAGGATCTAGCTTCAATTCCAGTCAAATTAACTACTTATCTAACAAAATAAAAGTAGTACCTAATCCATATATTGTTGCTGCAAGTTGGGAAGGACAAAACCCTTATGCAGACGGAAGAGGACCAAGGTCTATTCATTTTAACCATTTACCCCCTCAATGCAAGATTAAAATCTTTACACTATCAGGCGAACTTGTAAACACTCTGGTACATAATACTAGCCTTGATGATGGATCTTATGAGTGGAATATGCTTACTAAAGATAACCTTGATATTGCTTATGGAGTCTATTTTTTCCATGTTGAGCCCATGGAAGATGGTAGCATATATGACTTTAAACCCCATGTAGGAAAATTTGCAGTAATTAAATGAAACATCTTATTAATAAAATAGCATTTTTATCACTTACTATAATTAGTATGTCTTTTCCTCAGACAGTATCCAAGACAGGTACCACTGCTGCACAATTTCTAAAAATTGGTGTTGGAGCACGTGCTCTTGCTATGGGAGGTGCGTATGCGGCAACATCGAATGATGCAACTGCCCTATACTGGAATCCAGCAGGATTATCTTCTTTGAAAAAAAATGAGATCCTATTGGATCATCAAGATTGGATTTTAGATGTTGATTTAGATTTTGTAGGCGCATCTTTTAAAACATCTTATGGAACGTTTGGCGCTGCTATCTGTGCTATGTACATGGGTGAAATGGAAGTTACCACTACCCACAATCCTGAAGGAACAGGAGAGAGTTTTAATGCAGGTTCATTAATGGGACAAATTTCTTTTTCAAGAATGCTCACCGATCGCTTTTCTTTTGGAATATCCTCCAAAATCATTCGGGAAAATATTTACAATTCCAAAGCAACTGGGTTTGCAATTGATTTAGGGACTCTTTATGTTACTCAAATACAAGGTTTAACCATGGGGATGAGTATTTCAAATTATGGCACAAAGATGAAGATGGAAGGAAGAGATTTGCTTTTACAAACAGAAGTGGATCCTAGTCTAGAATCTGATCCCATAAATATAAATGCCAACTTTGCTACGGATCCTTTTGAGCTCCCACTTATTTTTAGATTTGGTTTATCTTACACTAAATTGATATCGAAGGATCTTAAATGCCTCTTTGCTGTAGATGCACTACATCCAAATGACAATACAGAAAGTATTAATGCTGGAACTGAAATTTCATTTAAGGACTTTCTATTTATCCGCTCTGGATACGCAAACTTATATCAAAGAGATAGGATCTCAGGATTATCTGCTGGCTGTGGCATTAAGTTAAAGATATCAAGCTCAACCTATTTTATTGATTATACATATGTTGACATGGGTCCTCTAGGGAATCCTAAAAAATTAACGCTCTCGACTTCATTTTAGCGTAAAAATTCTTACTGGAATTTTTCCTTACATTTGCTATAAATTATCATGTTATACTAAAATAACAACCTTTATTTTTAGTAACTCTATTTAGAGATACTAAATAATTAATTAAAAAATGGAGCAATAAATGATTAATCGTATGAAGATTATGGTCCTTACCACTCTTCTTGCATTCACATCTTCCCTTTTCGCGGTAAATGTTACATTAAATGTTGATATGTCTAATGTAACCGTTTCAGAAAATGGTGTACATGTAGCAGGAAGCTTTCAAGGTTGGGATCCAGCAGCAACTCCCCTTACCGATGATGATGGTGATGGTGTCTATACTGTTGTAATAGACATGTCTGGAGTGACTGATGAAACTGTATTTTTCAAGTATTTGAATGGTAACTCGTGGGGCAATGACGAAACCGTTTCTGATCCTACATGTGGTGGTGCTGGTGGATTTGAAAGCGATAGGTTCTTAGATGTACCTGATGTAGATACTGTTTTAGATCCTGTGTGCTTTAGTGAATGTATTGGTTGTGATGAATCCTATGTAACCTTTCACGTTGATATGCAGAATGAAGAATTAGCTGCAGAAGGAGTGTTTCTTGGTGGCGGTGTTTTCTGGCCAGATTTCCACCCAA
This sequence comes from Fidelibacterota bacterium, assembly GCA_038365355.1. Classification (GTDB taxonomy): domain Bacteria; phylum Fidelibacterota; class Marinisomatia; order Marinisomatales; family UBA1611. Next base: position 289 of record JAYPLH010000022.1, on the reverse strand, counting down.
TGACACTACTTCCTGGAGAAGAATCTGTTTATGGTATAAAAATGGTTCTTCCTGAAGGATCACACTATTACAAATTCAATAATGGTGGTAACGATGCAGGATATGAGGACGGTGGTAACCTCACAAGCGAAGGTTGTGGTGATGATGCTAACTGGGGTGATCGTACTATTGTAGTAGGTGAAAATGATTTTATGACCCCACCCTTCTGTTTTGGTTCCTGTTACGAATGTGATGGTGCGCCTGTGACTGCTTCTGTTACTTTCCAGGCAGATATGACCACATTACTTTC
>JAYPLH010000235.1:0-3043 GCA_038365355.1 Fidelibacterota bacterium | reverse complement strand
AAATAATTGTAGACCTGCTATTCTAATAATTAAAAAGTGCAAATTTTTAATTATTATTTAAACTACATATCTTACTAAGTAAAAGCATCATAGAAATATCTTCCTTAACAAAATCTACAAGTCAAGAGTTAAAGATACTGGACAATGATCTGATCCAAATATATTATGATGAATATCTGCATCTTTGCATATTTCTACCATTCCTTCATTAACAAAAAAATAATCGATCCTCCATCCGATATTCCTTTCTCTCGCTCCAAATCTATAGGTCCACCAAGAATATCTGTCTCCTTCTTCATGAAACAACCTAAATGTATCAATCCAACCGTTTTTGACATAAAAATCTATTTTTTCCCTTTCGATTGGCATAAAACCAGATGTGTTTTTATTTTCCTTCGGTCTTGCTAAATCGAGTGGATAATGAGCTGTATTCCAATCTCCTGCTACAATAACATTATTCCCAGAATCAACCTGTTCATTTATAATTGGCAACAGATCATCATAGAAATCAAGCTTATATTTTAGTCTCTGATCATTTTTTTGACCGTTTGGAAAATAAATATTATATAATAAAAATTCATTGTGTTCTGTAATTAGGACCCTACCTTCCTTATCATATTTTTTTATTCCTAGTCCCTCTTGAATAAATAAAGGTTCCTCCTTGCAAAATGTTGCTACTCCGCTGTATCCTTTTTTCTCCCCAGAATGCCAGAAGGTAAAATACCCATGATCTTCAAGTATTTCTGAAGTAAGCTGTTCTTTATGGGCTTTTGTCTCTTGGATACAAATTATATCTGGATTTTCCTTTTCAAGAAATTGCAAAAATCCTTTTTTCGCGGCAGCTCGAATACCATTTACATTCCATGAAAGTATTTTCATATAATTAAACTGTTTAAAAATTTAAAAAATCACTTTTGATTTGCTAACCAATATAAGCTCTAAATTATAACATATCTTTTTAATATTTAAATTAATATTACAGTACTTTATCTTTACTAATTAAAGAATATGAAACGTAAAAGAAAAAAATCTAAAAATAAAAACGAAATCTCTTTTTTTAAAGAGTACAATTTTGAGATAACCGTCTTTGCAATGTTTCTTTTAGGAATTTTCCTTTTAGTGGAAAAAATGGAAATTAGCCAAACACTGTTTAAAATTATCAAGGCAACGATTTTCTTATTTGCAGATTTTGTAAAAGCGATTCGAAATTCAATTTACAATACTTTAAGTTGGCTTGAGCTATCTGACTTAGTAGGAGTGATTCTTATTTTATTTGCATTATATCTCATTGCATTACGAATCCGTTTCAGGTTATTAACACTCTATCCAAAAGTTTATGAATGCCAGAATTGCGATAACCAAAATAAATTGAAAAGAATTCCAAAAAGATTAAAACATCGCATAATTCATTTTGCTTTACGCTTACGTGTTTATTACTATCAATGCGATGATTGCTATAAAAAACAATTAATAATTATAACGAAAAAACGATAAACATTATGGATTTAAAAGAAACAATAGTAAAAGATATAAAGAATAATCAGATTATTCTTTATATGAAAGGAACCAAAGATATGCCGATGTGCGGTTTCTCCAATTCGGTGGTGCAAATACTTAACCATTATGGAGTAGAATATAAGGATGTAAATGTTCTTGAGGACCCAATGATAAGAGTGAAACTTAGCGAGCACTCAAATTGGCCAACTATTCCCCAATTATTTGTGAAGGGTGAGTTAATTGGAGGTGCAGATATTACTAAGGAACTTCATGAGAACGGATCTCTTTTAGACATTCTTGATACATCCGAATAACTATAGAAATAATATCTGAAAAATGAGTTGGAAGAGGCTTTTCTTCTAAAATAAATTTATACATTGTAATACAGACTTTTTTGGCCCGTTCGTCTAGTGGTTAGGACTCCAGGTTTTCATCCTGGCAACAGGAGTTCGATTCTCCTACGGGCTACTTTAAAACCCTACAAAAGTAGGGTTTTTTTATATAACTAGTCTTCATCCCGCTTAACGTAAACCAAAAATCGAGTTTCGTAAGAGCTGTAAAAAACACCTAACCCCCCTTCAAGGTTTGAATCTGGAAGTAAATAAATATTTTGGCCAACTGGATCACCACTAAAATAATCAAAATAAGATTCACTTGTAGCTTTAAAGGTCATGAGGTTTAAGCCATAGTAATCAAAATAAAGCCACGGAATCTGCGTTGGTGATTCTTCAATATTCCACTGCCATGGGTTTATTCTATAAGGAATATTGTTTTCTCCTCTAAAATAAGAACCTTTCCATATTCTAAAGCCTAAAGTAGTATCATAAATTAGATTTATAAAAGTACTATCTCTTATACCATTGTAATTATAGTCATAAAACATTCCACTATCTGGATCTTCAAAACTAGGTGCATTAATATCCCCTATGGTTATTAGAGGCTCAAGGCCTTTTTTATTTGCATCCAGTGCAAAGGTCAAGGTTTTTATGGTCTGGTAATTATCTGAATCAAAGTCCACACCAAACATTGGGTAGCTGGCAAAACTTTTAGTGAAACAATCGCCAAAACGAAACGTAATGCTATCGACATTTATGTTATAATCAGAGATAAAAGATTGCGGATCAGATGCAAAACCTAATAACTGATCAACAGAAAATTCCCTTAAATTATTTACATCTATAGTATCTGTGGATAACTCTGTACCATCAGGACAAACGTATGTACCTAAATCGGCAGCTCGAATATTCATTTCTTCGGGTACGGTAGTCACCGCAAATACAGAATCCATACCATTACCAACAAACAAACTGTAAGTCTGACCTGGTTGAATAATAAAAGTTGTATAATTTTCAAACTCCTCTAGTGTTGTTCCTTCAAACACAGGAAAGTACTGTCCTGGGCCTACATTAAAAAAATTAAGTATTTTCCCAGTTGAATCTTCAATTAACCGTACCTGAGCGTCATTAACTACCAAATCACTAGATAAAGTATTTTCATCATTTATACTAGCTGTTTTAGATACAAGCACTGTATCGATAACAGGGAG
>JAYPLH010000021.1:0-17867 GCA_038365355.1 Fidelibacterota bacterium | reverse complement strand
GAGTGTGTGAAGATTATGATCTCTGGTTAAGGATTACTTCAAAATATCCAGTTGTATTCTTAGACGTACCATTGATTTACAAATATGGTGGTCATGCAGATCAACTTTCAAAAGTAAACGATGGGATAGAATCCTATAGAATTCAATCACTAGAGAAAATTATTAATTCTGGTTTCCTTAGTGATGAACAGAAAGTTTTGGCAGTAAACGCTTTGGTAAATAAGATGAAGATTTATTCTAAAGGGTTAAAAAAGAGAAAAAAATTAGATGCATTACAAGATATAAAAAAAAATATTCAATATTGGATTAATATGATATAGTATCGTTAACTTTGCAATCATTTGTAAAAATTCTAATTAACAATGCTCTAAATTATATTTATATAAAAGTTAATGAAAAATACATTCAAAAATTTTAGAGTTTTATTTCTATCATTATCAATTTTATTTTCTAAAGATTGGATTGATACGGGATCTTCTAGCCCATCTAAGCCTGGTTGGGAAATCAATAACATTTCAGAGGACAACATTGAAATATCTTTTGAGTTAAATGGATACTTTATTGAAAAAAAAGATGGAGGTAGTCTAATTACTTTTCCAGATGGAGTCCCAATCTTGAAAAATGGTGCACCAGATCTACCTAGAATGACAAATTCAGTCATCATACCTGATAGAGCAAAGATGGATCTATCCGTCCTAAGCTCTAAGTATTACGAGGTTCCGATAGAAAACATTCTTCCTTCAAAAGGTAATATAACTAGGGATATTGATCCCAAAACTATCCCATATTTCTATGGAGAAGAATATAATTTAGATAGTTGGTATCCGGAGAATATTTCATTTTTGAGAGATCCATATATTTTACGATCCTTTAGAGGACAAACTGTTGTGTTTCAGCCTTTTCAGTATAATCCAAAGAGTAAGATTATGAGGGTTTATACAAGCATTAAAGTAGGGATACGCAAAATTGGTGAAAGTCAAATTAACCCTTTAACTAGTAGACCTCCTGGAGCTAGTTCAAGAGAATTTGAGCAAATGTATCAAGATCATTTTATAAATTATCCTCATAATAATAGGTACGATGTTTTGACTGAGCACGGATCTATGCTTGTGATTAGCCATGGTGAGTTTATGGATGAAATGCAGCCTTTTGTTGACTGGAAGAACTATAAAGGTGTCCCAACAGAGATGGTCAATATTTCAGACATTGGTAGTGTTGATGACATGGAGGAATTTATTAGCGATAAATATTATGAAGATGGAATTGCATATGTTTTGTTGGTAGGAGATATCGCTCAAATTGAGACCATTAGACGATCAGAAGGTGCAGGCAATAATAGCCCATCAGACAACTCTCTTACGTTTGTATCGGGTAACGATTCTTACCCTGATTTAATAATCGGTCGGTTTTCTGCTGAAACTGGTAGCCATGTAGAAACGATGGTTAATCGAACTATAGCTTATGAGATGAATCCAGATCCAGAAGGAGCTTGGTACAAAAAGGGCTCTGGCTTTGCATCAAATGAGGGGCCAGGAGATAATGGTGAGTATGACAATGAGCATATGGATATTATACGTGAATTGCTTTTAGATTATACATACATGGAAATTGATCAAATTTATGACCCTACAGGTACTGTTGCTCAAGGAGAAGCTGCTTTGAATGAGGGTCGATCAATTCTTAACTATACGGGTCATGGTTCAAACGGTTCTTTTGGAAATGGATGCCCTATGAATAATACAGACGTAAACGGATTGGAGAACTCAGGAATGTGGCCTTTCATTTGGTCTGTTGCATGTGTCAACGGAGAATTTCATATTGGAACTTGTTTTGCTGAAACGTGGCTTAGAGCAACTGATTCAGAAGGAAACCCAACCGGTGCAATTACTACTTTGATGTCAACGGTAAATCAAGCCTGGAACCCTCCAATGGCTGGACAAGATGAAATGAACGCTATACTAGCTGAATCTTATTCAAATAATACAAAGCGAACATTTGGTGGTCTCTCTTTTAATGGGATGAATCAAATGAATGACGACTATGGGTCACAAGGCTATAGTGAGACCTTTTATTGGACACTTTTTGGAGATCCTTCTGTGGTAGTTCGCACAGATACACCAACTGAAATGGAAGTTAACCATAATGACATCATTATTTTAGGGGCAACAGAATTATCTGTGGAGACATCTATAAATGGAGCATTAGTTTCTGTTTCAAGAGACGGTGATTTATTATCATCTGGGTATACAAATGCAGAAGGAAGTATTACACTACTTTTTGATGAGGGCCTTGATGTTCCAGGAACGGTTGAGCTAGTTGTAACTAGCTATAATAAGATACCTTATGAGACATCTTTAAATGTTATTGCTCCAGAAGGTGCATACATGCTTATGAATGATGTGAATATAGTAGATGGAGTCAATAACAGCCTTGATTATGGTGAGCAAGCTACTTTTTACGCTACCTTCCAAAATGTCGGCCAAGACCCTTCAGATGAGTTAATATTTATTCTAACTCACGAAGGAACTATGGTTGAGGTTCTGACACAAGAAATCACATCAGAATCAGTTGATCCTGATGAAGAGATAACGGTTGGACCTTTTGAAATATCAGTCAACTGGAATATAGTTAATGGTGCAGAAATTCCTTTTGTTCTTCAAGTGATGAGCGAAAATGATTCGTGGGAATACGGTACATCTTTAAATGTTTTAGCACCTGAGTATCAATTACTATCTACAAGTTTTTTAAATAATTTGAATGGTACTCTTGATCCTGGAGAAACATCTACTATGGAAATAGTAATGCGAAATATTGGAGGTTCACCTGTGACCTATCCAACATTTGATGTTACTACAAGTGATCCATATCTTGATATCACAGGAATTGCTAGTGATAACGCTTACTGGTGGGACATTAATACGGATGTAATTGTTACAATTGAAATATCAGTTTCAAGCGATGCTCCAGTTGGACATAGTTCTGTTTCTGGGATTCTGATAGGTTCTCTGAATACTCCTTATTCTGCAATGGTATCTTTACCGATTACACTTGGTCTTATGATTGAAGATTTTGAGACAGGTGATTTTTCAGCTTTATCATGGGAGCATGGTGGAGATGCTGGATGGGTTATAAGTCCTGATGAATCTCATTCTGGAAATTTTTCAGCTAAGTCTGGATCCATTAGCCATAACCAAACATCTGAGCTTAGCATAAATATGAATGTTTTATACGAAGGTGAATTAGAATTTGCTGCGATGGCTTCGTCTGAAATGGGTGGATCAGGAACTGTATACGATTTTTTGGAGTTCTATATTAATGGTGAATCACAGGATTTAGTTATTGGTGGTAATTCTAATTGGGCTGAGTATTCAGTATCCCTTCCTCAAGGTTTACACACCCTAAGCTGGATTTATCAAAAAGATAATGCTTCTAGCGCTGGAGAAGATTGTGTATGGATTGATAGAGTTGTTTTCCCACCTGGCTCTGTATCACCTTTAAATATAGATTTTGGTGATTTAAACTCTGATAATATTGTGAATATTTTAGATGTAATTGTTACTGTAAATTATCTTATTGGTCATATTGATTTAAGTACTGTTCAACAACAAAATGCAGATATGAATCTGGACGGGAACATTAATGTTCTAGATATTTTAATGATAGTTGATCTTGTGCTCGAAGACTAATACTCCCTCCCTCAGTTTTTCTTAATAATACATTAGTCCCAGATTTTTTCTCCGTGGCAGAATCATTTACATTTGCTTCTATATTTTTTCTTGGTTGTTTTCATGCACTAGAGCCTGGGCATGGGAAGACATTTTTATTGGCTTACACAATCGGACAAAAATTAGATTTAAAAAAAATAATAATTCTTACTATAAGTTTACTTTTTAGCCATCTTCTTACATTAAGTATTTTTGCTATTCTTTTCAATGTCTTGTTGGTTGAAATAGCGGATAAGTTTTTGCATAACCTTTCACATTGGTTTGCACCGTTCATTATTATTTTATTTGGTACGTATGTAATTGGTAGAGCAATTTATAAGAGTAAACATAAACATAATAAAGACTGTGGACACGATCATGGAAAATTTACCAGTTCAAAGATAAAGAACCCCCTTACTGTTGGTTTTTTAACAGGTTTAATGCCATGTGCCTCTTCGTATGCAGTGGTATTCTTGACCGGAGCAAACCCAAATATTGTATCGATAATACATTTTCTGGTTGTTTATGTTTTAGGAATTGCTACAATATTATTTTTGATGGTTACCACTTTTAGTTTTACAAAAAATTTATTTCTGGCGAAACTCCAATCTATTGGAACAAAGATTAATTTAGATTTGGTTAGCGGGTGTTTAATACTATTAGTTGGACTTGTATATTTAAGTTACAATTTGGGAAGTCATGTCCATTAATTATCTGACAGTTGCAAGGTTTTCTATTTTAAAATTTTTTTATTATATATTAATATTTAATGTATTCAATCATTGGTGTTTTGGTGAAAGTAGTAAAAGGTACTTAAAAAATATCAATCCAGATTCTTTAAGACTAAAAAGTATCACTGCTTACCGAACCACAAATAAAATAGAGATCAATGGTATTATGGATTTAGATGAATGGGCTGGGAGTAAGGTAACTTCTGAGTTTTTTCAAATAGACCCTAAAGAATTATCTCCTCCCTCAGAAAAAACTACGGCACGAGTCATGTATGACGATAAAAATCTCTATGTTTTTTTGGAAGCATTTGACTCTAAACCAAATCTGATAAAAAAAACGCTTGCTAGAAGAGATAGTTGGATGGATGGTTTTGGAAATAATTCTGACTGGATGGGAGTAACAATAGATTCCAAGAATGATGATTATAACGGCTATTTCTGTGGTGTAAATGCATCTGGAGCAATTATTGATGTTGCACTTGCAGGTTCTGACGAATATGATCGAACATGGGATGCTGTATGGGATGTTGGAGTTGCATTTAATAAAAATGGTTGGGCAGCTGAGTTTCAATTCCCATTTTCAATGTTTCAATATGAGGATGAATTAAACATGGTATGGGGTATTTCTTTTGAAAGAATGATTCACAGGTTACAAGAAACAGTAGAATGGCCCGGAAAAGAAAAATCTGTTCCTTTAATGATGCTTCCTCTTGGGGTATTAAAGGGCTTAAGCAATATCCCCTCTGCAAATCAGCTAGAGCTAGTACCCTATTTTTTGGCTGGTGGCAGTGATGGTTTAGATACTGATTTGGGTATAGATGTTCGCTATGGATTAACTTCAAAAACCATAATGAAAGTTACTTTTAATCCTGATTTTGGCCAAGTAGAGGCCGATCCATCTGTTTTAAACTTGACCGCTTTTGAGACATTTTATGAGGAAAAAAGGCCTTTCTTTTCTGAAGGGTCGGATTTTTTTTCTCAGCGAATAAATTTATTTAACTCTAGACGAATTGGAAAAAGGCCCAACTTTTACATCCCTGATGAGGGTGAGATAAATGGATTATCTAATTACACTACTATTTTAGGTGCTACAAAGATTATGGGGAGTACAACATCCAATATTAATTATGGGATTATAAGTGCAATAACTAAAGAAGAGAGAGCAACAATAGATGATTCACTTTCTGTTCGAAAAATTATTGTTGAGCCCAGGACAAATTATTCCATTGGGCGTTTTGAATTTCCAGTATTTAATACAATTTCAAAAATAGGAATTATGGGTACTAATGTGATTCGTGAGAACGCTGTAGGTGCAAATGTAATTGGGGGTGACTGGAATTTAAGTTTTCTGAATAATAGATTGTTTTCCAATGGGCAAATAATTAGATCTAATGTGAATAATACTATCGGGAATGCGTTTCGTTTTAATATTGGCTATTTGAATTCAGATTGGTGGAGTGCTCGAGCTTGGTTTGGTACCTCTGATGATAAATTTGATATTAATGATTTAGGCTTTATAAGGAGAAATAATATTACATGGTCAGGTGCTCGTTTGGCACTAAGAAGACAAGAGCCTTGGGGGCATTTTATAAACAATGATTTAGAGTTTAAATACACACAAGATTGGAATGGAAGTGGATTGGTATTAGATAGAGAAGTTGAAATAGAACAAAGTAATTTGTTTTCTAATTATTGGCGTGCTGGATTTTTCGGGAAACTATTTTTGCCTGGGTTTAATGATGAGGATGTTTTTAGAGATGATAATGCTTGGATATATAAGACAGAATTATGGGGATATGTTGGACCATCTTTTAGTACCGATCGTCGAAAAAAAATTATAATCGGTGCTGATATAGGTTCTGGCTATGGAGAAAAAAGAGGAAGAGGATATCGGGCCAATTTGTGGATGAAAGCTAAACCGATTGAGCCATTGAATATTGAAATAAATGCTACGCAGGATAGAAGTCCTAGTTATATGCAGTGGGTTGATATAATTGAGAATGTAAATGATACTATTAGAGTTTATGCGAATACAGTTCTCCTTACTAAAGATATAAACATGAGATTAGATTGGACATTCTCACCTCGCCTAACATTTCAATGTTATATGCAACCTTTTTATGCTAACATGGATTACAAAGCATTTTTTCGTTTAAAACAGCCTAAAACAATGGATTTAGATACTTATAATTATCTTGAAAGTGGAGAAAAAGAAAATCCAGATTTTAGATTATTTAATACAGTTGGTACGTTTGTGCTTAGATGGGAATATTTACCTGGAAGCACAATGTATCTAGTCTATAACTTGAATCAAAGAAGTGACTATAATTTTTCAGATAGAGTATGGAATTTGGAAAAAGAGAATGCGGTCTACTTTAAAATAAATTACTGGTTAAAATATTAATAAAATTTTGATACTTTATTTTGTTTGAATTACGATGTTAAGTGATGTTTTAAATATTATTGTTTCATTACCAAGCCAGCATGTCATTTTTGGTATAATAAGTACTGTTTTGTGTATTGCTGTAGCATGGGTATATAGTAGTAGCTCAGAAAAAACAAAAAAAGTCATCCTGGAGACGATTGGATATCTAGTTGTTTTCAACGAATTAGCATTTCAAGTAAGTATGTTTTATTATGGATCTTGGTCCTACGTAACATCTCTTCCACTAGAGATGTGTTACATATCTGCTTTATTAATTCCTGTTTATAATAGGAATAGGCATTCTAGAATTTTGCAAAATTGGTTCTTTTTTGCAGGATTTGGAGGGTCTCTCTTTGCATTTATAAATACCAATTTATCACAGATGGACCAGATTTACATATCGATTCATTACTTTTTTGCACATGGTTTAGTAATTTTTGTAATGCTTAGCATTGTAATAGATGGATATCGACCTACGTGGTATGATTATTTTGATGCGATAAAGTGGACAACATATTTAGTATTAATAATTATTTCAATAAACTATGTAATTGGTAGTAATTATATGTTTACTTTTGATAAACCTGCTGGAGTAAACTTTACTTTATTAATGCCTGGATGGCCATATTACTTTATTATAATGCTATGTATCGGGCTGAGCTTTTATACATTCATGATGATTTTATTTAGCATCCCTTTACTAAAAAAACGCTCATAACGCTCAATTATATATTTTTTATACGCCATCCCATGAGTAAATTGAATTTGAAATATGAATAAACTTTTTAATATAATTGGATTTCAAGCATCTTGGTGGGGTTGTGTGCTTGGCGTTCAAGCAGGTATGACATACTTGGGTCCCTTTTTAATGTTTTCTTTTTTGGCTGTTCACATAATTCGTATTTTGGATAATTACTCTGAGCTAAAACTAATTATTCTTTTTGGATTCATTGGGACTGTAATTGATACAGGTATGGCCTATTTTGGAATTCTAATTTATAATGGAACATATTTTCCAGATACTTACATAGCTCCATTATGGATAACTTCAATGTGGTGCGGATTTTCTGCAACTGTAAACCATTCACTTTCATGGCTCCATAATCGTTATGTTGCATCAGCTGCCCTTGGAGTAATTTCTGGTCCTTTATCTTATCTAGCTGGTGCAAAGTTTGGAGCCATAGAATTTGATGCTGCTCCAATTATTGCTCTAATAATTATTTCAATTTATTATGGAATCACTATTCCTTTAATGTACTGGGTAAATGAAAAATTTGTAGTGGGTAGTAATTAATGAAAATATATTATGTCATTGGTGTTTCTTTTCTTGTTTTATGTTTAAATCTCCTATTTCCAAGAAATTTAAATGCAAAGCCAATGAATCTTCTAAATTCATTGCATGATAACACTGGGTGGGAAATATTAAATTCTTCATCACATAATTTAGTAAGTACCAAACAAATTCCAGATAGAGATCTGTTTGCAGTAATGGTAAAAAAAGATATCGATCTACCAAAAAAGATACTGCAGGATGTCATTATGGATGTAAATAATTATAAACAGTTTTTAAAAAGTTCAGATTCTTTTATTTCAAACGAGATAAAAAGAACAACCCATTTTGTGGATGGATATCAATTTATTCCGATCAACATCCCCTTTTTTGATAACAGAGAATACTTATTTCGCATGTATCCTAGTGGCTTTAAAGATGATGATAGTATTTCAATCATTCATTGGTATTTGCTTGATGAAAATGAGATTGTAATAGATAAGAAAAATCATTCTGCGACATATCTTAGTCATGGAGCAGGATTGTGGGTGGCTGAAGAAAAATCAAATAATAAAACATCTTTATCATACCGATTATATATGGACCCAGGGGGATCCTTGCCAACTTTTTTAATTGATATGATAAATAAAACTTCAGTAGTCAACATTTTTGAAGATGTTATTGCTGAGGCACAAAATAGGTATCTGAATAGAAATTAATTTAATATTATTATTTTATGGTTTTTAAATTTTACATTCTCATTTTGCTATCCATTACACTTATTAATTGCAATGATAGATCTGATTTTAAAGGCACAGAAACAATGAAAACAGTAAATTACGTTGATTTAGAAAAATACATGGGGGATTGGTATGTCATTGCCAATATTCCAACTTTTATTGAAAAAAATGCTACAAATGCAATTGAGTCGTATAAGCTTTCTAGCGATGGAATAATTCATACCACTTTTTCTTTTTACAAAGGATCTCCTGAAGGTGAAAAAAAAATATATCGCCCAAAAGGTTTTGTTTTCAATAAAGAAACTAACGCTGAGTGGAGAATGCAATTTCTTTGGCCTTTTAAAATGCCTTTTTTAATTATTGAGTTAGATGAAGATTATAGTTACACTGTTATTGGTTATCCATCTAAAAAGTATGTATGGATCATGGCTCGAGATCCGCAGATGGAAGAAAAACGTTATAATCTGATTTTAGATAATTTATCTAAAATTGGATACGATATTTCTCTGATACAAAAAGTGCCTCAAATATGGTCCAAATAAGTTTTTTAGATTAATGAAAAAATGAAAATTGCAATTATTGGATCAGGAATTTCTGGGCTTACAGCATCTTATCTTTTGAATCGTAAGCATGATATTACTCTTTTTGAAAAAAATGATTATATAGGAGGCCATACTCACACTCATGAAATTGAAAGCGATAACAAAATCTGGAATGTTGATTCTGGTTTTATTGTATATAACGAAAGAACATACCCAAATTTTATAAAACTTCTTGATATTCTAGGTGTCGAGAGGCAGGTGACTCGGATGGGTTTTAGCGTTAAATCGCCCAGTAAAAATTTAGAGTATGCGGGGCATTCGTTAAATGGATTGTTTGCTCAACGATCTAACCTGTTTAGTCCTCCCTTTTTTCGGATGCTAGGGGGCATGAAAAGATTCAATAAAGAGGCTAGGAAAGACTTGCCAAGCTTAAATAAGAAAATGACCTTGGGAGAATACTTGTTCAAAAATCATTACTCTGAAGAATTTATTGATAATTACATAATTCCAATTGGAGCTGCAATTTGGTCAACAAAGCCATCTAGTATGTTAAATATTCCAGCTATTTTTTTTATAAGATTTTTTGAAAATCATGGGCTTTTACAAATTTTAGACAGACCTAAATGGTGGGTAATAAAAGGTGGCTCTAAGCAATATGTGAAAAAAATCATTTCTGGATTTGAGAAAGACATAAGATTATCAACTCCTGTTCATAGTGTAATTCGAAGAGAAAAATCGGTAATGATAAAATTTGGCGTAGATATGTCAGAAGAAAAATTTGACGCGGTTGTATTGGCTACACATAGTAATCAAGCTTTAAAATTATTAAAACAACCTACAGATAAAGAAAAAGAGATTCTTAGTTTACTTCCTTACCAGCGTAATGATGCTATCTTGCATCATGACCATTCAATCCTGCCAAAAAGAAGATCTGCTTGGTCTAGTTGGAATTATTTATTAGATGCTAGAAAAGAAGATCCTGTTGCTCTAACCTACAATATGAATATATTGCAAGGCCTTAGCTCTTCAAAAACTTTTTGTGTTACTTTGAATAGTTCTGAAATGATTAATAAAAACAAAATTATTAAGAATCTCAGTTATGAGCATCCTCTTTTTACAACAAATGGCGTAAATGCGCAGAAGCGTAAAAGAGAAATAAGTGGACAAAATAACACCTTTTATTGTGGTGCATATTGGCATAACGGTTTTCATGAGGATGGTGTAGTTAGTGCACTAGATGTATGTAGTCAGTTTGGTGAAACTTTATGAGCTTATCAAAAAAAAATTATTTATATACTGGAGTAGTAGGGCACAGAAGGTTTACGCCTTTTAACCACTTTTTCAAATATCCTTTATTTATGGCATATATTGATCTAAACACAGTAAATAGTTTTTTAAAAAAATCTTGGTTTTGGAATGTTAATAAAAAAGCATTGGTATCTTTTCATCGAGAAGATTATCACGGTGATCCTAATAAAGATTTATCTGAATCCGTTCGTGATACTGTATATAAAACTATTGGATTGGAAGTCAAGGGACCTATTAGATTACTCACTCACTTAAGATATTTCGGTTATTGTTTTAACCCAGTAAGTTTCTACTATTGTTTTAATAAAAATGATTCAAAACTTGAAGCTATTTTAGCAGAAGTAACAAATACTCCATGGAAAGAGAGGCACGCATACGTTCTTAAGAATCAAGGCAATAATAAAAAGATTAAATCAAGTTTTAAGAAACAGCTCCATGTGAGCCCATTCTGGGGTATGGATCATGAATATGAGTGGCTATTCTCAGAACCACAAAAAAAATTAAATGTAAATATGATAAATTTTAAATCAGCAAAAAAAGTGTTTGATGCTAATCTAAATATGGTTCGCATTCCGTTTACAATTAGAGAGTTGTTAAAACAAATTTTAAAGTTTCCATTGATTACTTTTTCTGTAGTATTTCGTATACATATGCAGGCTTTTAAACTGTGGATAAAAAGGGCTCCGTTTTTTATACATCCGGATAAACTGAAAGGAATAAGTAAGATATAATAGAAATGAAAGTAAATCAATTAGCAGACCAGGTCCCAAGTTCGAAAAATAGTTCGTTTCTTTCTTCAATATTCAAAAAAGGTGTGATGAATAAATTTAAGCATCTTCGATATGGATCAATTGAAATACTGGAGGGGGATGAAATATTTTCATTTGGTGATTCTGAATCAGATGATAAGGTTACTGTAACTATTCATTCTAACGAATTTTATGTTTTTTTAGGAAGTGGTGGAGTAACTGGGGTAGCAGAGGCGTATATGGCAGGATATTGGACAGCAGATAATCTTGTGCTTTTGCTTCAAATTGTTTTGAAAAATAAAAAAATTCTTTTATCCCTAGATTCCGGTTTTGCAAAATTAATAAACCCAATAAATAAATTTATTCATTGGAGCAAGCAAAACACACTGAAAGGAAGTAAGCAAAATATCTTAGCGCATTATGACTTAAGTAATGATTTTTACAAGCTATGGCTAGATCCCACAATGACATATTCATGTGGATATTTTCAGGATAATTCGGTTTCATTAGAACAAGCTTCAATAGAAAAAATTGATAGGATATGTAGAAAATTAAAGCTAAATAAAAATGATCACATTTTAGAAATCGGCACTGGATGGGGAAGTTTTTCATTGCACGCTGCCAGACAATATGGTTGCACTATTGATACAGTTACCATTTCAGATGCTCAGTACGAATATGCAAGCAAAAAAATTGAAAGTTCCGGTTTAGATTCTCAAATAAATATCTTCAATAAAGATTATAGAAAAATAGAAGGTAAATACGATAAAATTGTTTCTATTGAAATGATAGAAGCTGTTGGATATCAATTTATTCCACAATATTTTTCAAAAATATCTTCATTACTTAAAGAAGATGGTCTTGTCGCAATTCAAGGTATTACCTATAATGATCAAAATTTTGAGCAATATAAAAATTCAGTAGACTTTATAAAAAAATATATTTTCCCAGGATCCTGTTTAGTATCGGTTGCACAAATCTCTGATGTAATTAAAGAATATACAGATTTAGCAATTGTGGATATGGAGGATATAACAAAGCACTATGCTGAAACCTTGAACCGATGGAAACTGAACTTCATGAAGGTAATCCCAGAAGTTAAGAAGATGGGTTTTTCTGAAGCATTTATCAAAATGTGGGAATTTTATTTTGTATTTTGTGAGGCAGGATTTTTGGAAAGAAACATAGGCGATGTTCAACTAGTTTTTTCAAAATCAGGTGCTCGAGATATTGATATAAGGTATTAGAAATGATTAGTTTTTTAATTCGACTGGCTGAAAAAGGATTTTTGCCTGATTTTTTTATAAGAATTGGTATAAAACGATTATCTAAGGTCAGACTTGATTTTGCAAAAAATTCTTCACCTGATGAAATTGAAAAAAGACACGATGATTGGGTGCAGGGCATGAAAAAAAGTCCAATAGCATTGGTTCCAGAAAAAGCAAATGAGCAGCATTATGAAGTCCCTCCAGAATTCTTTGAGATTGTATTAGGCTCAAATCTCAAATATAGTTCCGGTTATTGGCCTGAAGGTGTCCTTTCTCTTAATGACTCCGAAACTGCTATGTTAAAACTAAGTTGCGAGAGAGCAGAAATAAAGGATGGTCATAGCATTCTTGAGTTAGGATGTGGGTGGGGATCTTTGACTTGCTACATGGCTAAAAACTTTCCAAAGAGTAAAATTACTGCGGTAAGTAATTCAAAAGATCAAAAGTTATTTATCGAAAATAGGTGCAAGAAAGATGGACTTCATAATATCTCAGTAATTACCGCAGATATGAATGATTTTTCTATTGATTCGGAACATGATCGTGTTGTATCAATTGAGATGTTTGAGCATATGAGAAACTATAAGAAACTTTTAGAGAAAGTTTCCTCTTTTCTCAAAAAAGACGGAAAGCTGTTTATTCATATTTTTTCTCATGAGTTTCTTGTTTATCCATTTGAAGATAATAATGAAGGTGATTGGATGGCTAGAGAGTTTTTTAGCGGAGGTATGATGCCTTCGCATCAGCTTTTACTTTACTTCCAAGATAATTTATCTATTGAATCTACTTGGAGGTTGTCTGGTACCCATTACGAAAAAACGTCCTTAGCTTGGCTAAAAAATATGGATAGGAACCGAAATACTATATTAAGAATATTTGAGAAAACTTATGGTATGGAGAATGCGAGTATTTGGTTCCAAAGATGGAGGATATTTTTTATGTCTTGTGAAAAATTATTTGGATACAATAGTGGTAGGGAATGGGGAGTCTCTCACTACAGGTTTGTTAAGAGGTGACTTAAATGATGATTATATTTTTTGCATTGATTTTACATTGGTATTTATCATTATTTTTTCAGACAATTTTCTTACATAGATATGCTTCCCATAATATGTTTAAAATGACACCATTTGTCGAGAAAGTATTTTATTTTTTAACATTTCTTTTTCAAGGTTCTTCATTTTTGCATCCTGCGGCATATGGTGTCATGCATAAGAGACATCATGCACATACTGATACACCTAATGATCCTCATTCACCGGTTCATATTAAAAATATCATTTCATTTAATCTCGCGACTGTTGTGGAGTATAGAAAGCTTGTTAATGATTTTGCTGAAGGTAAAAGAAGCGACTCTACCGTTCCCAGGTGGGAAATAATGGAAAAAATTGCTGAGTCCTTAATCACCCGAGCAGCATTTATTCTAATTTATTTTTTATTTTATTACCATTTTTCAACAGCAAATTGGCAATATATATTTTTGCCCATCCACATAATGATGGGTCCAATACATGGATTTATTGTTAATTGGTTTGGTCATAAACGTGGTTACCGGAATTTTGATTCTCTTAACGACAACTCTAAAAATACTCTTCCATTAGATTTTTTGATGATGGGCGAATTATATCAAAACAATCACCATTACAAACCTAACAATATAAATTTTGCTGTAAAATGGTATGAATATGATTTTGGATTTTTAGCTACACGGTTTCTAAGAAAAATTAGAATTATTTTTTAAATATGTCAGATACAGTCAAAGATTATATCAATGTTTTCATTATCCTATCTTTCGCCTGGATTATTGCTTTAGGAGGAGGATATGAGTCTTTATCGTATAATGGATATCCCATTTTAATTATTTGTATGGTTACTAGTTTCTTAGTTCACTGGATAATTTTTATCCCTTCATTTTTGGCAAAAACAGAAAAATTTTATGATATTACAGGAACGGTTGCTTATTTAGCTACGCTTTACATCGCTTCCTCATTAACATCTTATCTATCCGGTGAAAGTTTAGAAATCAGGACAAAAATTATCATTGGTATGGTATCTTTTTGGGCAATTCGATTAGGAATTTTTCTATTTATTAGAGTTTTACGAGTGGGTGAAGATCGTCGATTTCGTGAGGCAAAGAAATCTTTCTCAAAATATCTTGTTTGGTGGACTATGTCTGGCCTTTGGGTGTTCCTTACAACGGCAAATGCCTTAACACTTATTATTAACAATAAAAAATTAGATAATAATCTTCTTTTTTATTCTGGAGTTATAGTTTGGGTTGTTGGAATTGTATTTGAAATTGTAGCAGATGAACAAAAGAGGAAATTTCGATTAGATAAGAATAATAAAGGCACTTTTATTTGTTCTGGCTTATGGAGTGTCTCTAGGCATCCTAACTATTTCGGTGAGATCATACTCTGGATAGGAATCGCGCTTGTTTCTCTTCCAACACTCCATGGTTTTCAATATATAACCCTTATTTCTCCAATTTTTATTTATTTTTTGTTGACCAGGATTAGTGGTGTGAACCTATTGGAAGAAAGTGCTGATAAAAAGTGGGGTGATTTACCTGAATATATAAAGTATAAAAAAATAACACCTGTTCTGATTCCTTTCGTTAAATGAGTAAAGAGAGAATATCTTGGAAAGGTTTACTATAATATTTTGGGTACTTTTATTAACAAGTTTTAATTTAGTTATGGCTATTGAAACACCTGAATATAATTTATTGGATAGTGAGGGAAGATTTGAACTAAGAGAATATAAATCTTTTTTGGTAGCAAAGACTACTGTTCAAAATGACTACAGAGAGGCTACAGACGCAGGGTTTATGAAAATTGCTAATTATATTTTTGGAGGAAATAAAAGCCAATTAAGTATAGCAATGACTGCTCCTGTGATTGCAAATGTGCCTAATGATAAGGGGACTTATGATATTATTTTCGTTATGCCCAAAAAACATACTTTATCATCGTTACCCGCTCCTAATGATAATCAAGTTAAGATAGAGACTCATAATCTAGGAAAAACTGCAGTTGTAAAATTTGGTGGTTGGGCAACAAAATCAAGAACTGAGTATTATAAAAAAGAGCTTGAAGAATTTTTAAAAAAGAAGAATTACATTGCTAAAAATGTATTTTTGGTGGCTCAGTATAATAGCCCTTGGGTACTTCCTCCGTTTCGAAAAAATGAAATTTTGGTATCTATTGAATAATTAAAACGCTCAAAACGTTCAAAAAGGTCAAAAATAGGTTGTAGTTTAATTTTTTGAATAATAGATTCAATCAGTTACATTAGATAATCAATGGATTTTAATTTAGTCAATATTGTAGAAGCTTTAAAAATTATATCAAGCGTAGCAATTTTTTTTGTGTGGGTTGTTAGGTATGATAATATCAAAAAAGAGTTTGTTGAATATAATCTTCCATCATGGGTACGTGATCTTGTAGGTATCTTAAAATTATCATTCGCTACGATGTTACAGTTTTCTAATGAAGAAGTTGTTCAGATTGGAGCTTTAGGTATAAGTGTTCTAATGCTTGGTGCTGTAGTAACACACTTGAGATTAAAGAGTAATTTTAGGAGATATATTGCTTCGGTAGCGATGTTGACTATAAGTGTCTTTATTCTTCTTCAGATCCTATAATAAAATCAAAGTAACATATAAGTAGATCTGGTAATTTTTTTAAAATTAATATTATGCCTTTCACACAAAAAACATTTATAAAGAATGTTAATCCAACTGATGTAGTGCGTTGTTTTCATTCAAACGAATTTATTGAATTTTTAATTTTAGGCCAGCCGGTCAAAATTGTTAGTTGGAAAGGCATTGACAATAATAAAGAAGCCTCTTTTTTATTTTGGTTTTTTGGATGGAGAAAAATGTCTGTGGTCCATGAAAATTATAAATTAGATCGAGATAATTTATCCTTTGAAGATAAAGGATTGGTTCTTCCTTTTGGGTTAAAAAGCTGGAGGCATCGGCACATTGTTAGGCCTCATGAATCAGGTGCTTTGATAATTGATCAAATTTATCTCGAAGAAAAAAATATTTTTAAGAAATTTTTTGTCTATCCTTTGATGTTATTGCCAATTATTATCAGAAAAGTTACATACAAAATTTGGTTTAATTATTCTGAGGGAAGACTATGGACATCAACTGCAAGGAGCAACAAGAATGAAGTTTAATTTTATTTTAATTATACTTATGTTTTCTTTAGGTTTTTCTAAATCGAATAAAGGGCCATCTTTAACAAATACTAAATGGATTTCTGAAGACAGTCCAAAGCGTGAAGTTTGGTTTCAGGACTGGTCAGGTTACATAAGGTTATTCGTGACTACATTTGAAGATACCTCTTCAGTTGATCCAGGACCCTACATTACAGAAACAAAAAATAAACCATACCTGACTCCTAAGCCATATAAATTAGTTAAGAAAAATCAGTTAATTGGGAACATAAAATGGGATCAAGATTTTTCATGGAATGGGGAAAAAAATACTTTCACATGGAAAGTTGACAGGGCAAATCCTAAAATAAAACTTCCTGAGATTTATACTGGAGCAGTAACATATGAAGAAAATAATTTGACTTTAGAGATTATTAAAGGCTCTCAAACTATTTACTCAATGGTGTTAAAACCTGTTTCCTATTATTAATTAATTTTTGTAATAACGCTCATAACGCTCAAAAAATACTTGACAGCTACACCCCTCTGTTAATAAAATTGGATAATAATATGATAGGAGTTAGGTATGTCTTCAATATTAGAAGCTGTTTCAAAAGGAACTGATCTTAAACACTTCAATGAAAGAAAAGAGAGAGTGCCCAATAATTTTGATGCTAAAAAAGCAGATAATGATCTTAGGGCATGCCCTGTATGTAAAGTTGTGTGGGAGGTAATGATTTTCAATCAGACCATTGATTATAAATACTATCATAATTTCCCTAGGTACGGAAAAGAAAAAGGTACTTGCCCCAGCTGTGCACAGAGAATAAAAAATAAATATTATCATAATTCTGAGGTGATTGACCCATCATGACTTTAACTCATGTTGATCATCTTGCCATTGAATCAAAAAATATTTCTGATTCCGTCAAATGGTATACAAGCAACTTTAAATGTAAAATT
>JAYPLH010000234.1:0-3137 GCA_038365355.1 Fidelibacterota bacterium | reverse complement strand
TAGTGTATGAATTGAATTCTAACTTAAACCCAATCAAAAGTTATTATCTAGGTGATGAGGAAGAAATGAAAAAAAGAGCTGCTGAAGTAGCAGCCCAAGGGAGTACAAAATAATTTTATTTGAATATACGGTTTAATTCTCCTGATAGACGCACTCCGCCTTGCAGTAATCTTTTCTCTAGCAACTCTTTGTGCTTGTAAAAATATTCCCATTTCAGATTTTCTCCTGAAAAGTCATAACATTGACTTCGTAAATCTCTAGATTCATGAATATATGTAAGCACATCATCTCCCTGCCATTTTCTAATTTTCCCTCTGTCTTCATTGAGTAATAGGTAGTCAGAATATTCAGAATAGCTTAGTTCTTGAAGATTAATTAAATCAGAATCCCAGATCCGATGAAGGTTAGTTGGAGCATTAAACCACTTTAGTTTTATATCATTCCCTCCTCTGTCTTTACCATTACCAACGTGCATAGGTTGGTGCAAATCGCCAATTAAGTGTATAAGAAATTTTAAAGCTATTTGCTTATCTTCTTTTTTTGATCTTTTATTTTTCAATACATTAATAAATTCATTCACCTTTTCTACAGCTTTACCAGAATACTTATCTTTTTTATACGATTCACCATCTGGGATGGTGCACCAATGCCAGTCATTAGCTATTTCCCAATCAGGGTCTGATTTAATTTCATCTGCCCAATTACTCATACGAGAAAGGTCATGATGTCCCATAAGTTTTTTAATCTGTGTTTTTGCATTTTTTGTTAAATATGTTTCTGCAATTTTCCCTGTAATTCTGTGCCCAGTTTTGCCCCAGCCTAAAACAAAAGAAAACAATAAAGTGTAAACAATTAGAATTTTTATCATAGATTTAATTTATTTAAAGTATTTTTATAATTTTATGTAGGCTAGGATCATTCTAGGATATTTATCAGTTGCAATAAGAAAACCTGATTCACCAAATCGTACAATAGCTTCCCAGTTTCTTGAATTTCCTTCTTCTAAAATTAAGTTAATTGGTTTTTTTCTCGTTAAGCTAATACTATTTCTTTTAATTTTAAATTCAACTAATCTTTCAATTGTTTGATCAGAGTTAGTTTTTTTATTTTTACTCAATTTATCTAAGCTAGGCTTTAAGTTTTTTTTATCTCCAGGCCAATAATAATTAATTGCCCAGAATTTATTTTTTTTCACTTTTGTTGCGTCTGTAATTCGGTATTCAATATTAGGGCCTTTAATTTTTTTGGAAGAAAAATCATTTAAAGATATTAATAATTGATATGGATCTTTTCTAAGGCTTGATCCGTTGGCTTCATACAATAAAAGTAAGTTGTTTTCATGGTGAATAATACTCTCATAACTTAGGTTGTCGATCTGAATTGGAGTGCTAATTTTTTGAATGTTTTTTTCAAGAATAGTTATTTCATATGAGATTGGATCAATGTTCCCCCAAGCGATATAACCTACCATTTCACCATTTTCGTCAGCTTCAATTGTAACATAGACACTATTTTCATAAAAAGCTATAGCTTCAAAACCATCAAACCCTGGAATAGATTTTGAATAGTCTGGAGTGTTGAATATTTTTTTTATTGGTTTTATAGATCCTTTTTTTAAAGAAAGCTGCTTTTGAATCTCATTTTTTTTTACCATGAAAAGATAGCCACCTAAATTTTCAGGAAGCAAAAAAAGATTATCATTATACCAGTCCATCCCAGAAATTTCTTGCTTTGGGTTTGTTATTATTCCTTCAAGCTCAATTTCTTGAATAGGATTTTTTCCCCCAAATAAGAACATGGGTAAAAAAAGAATGTTAAAAATTTTTCTACTCATTATTTATCAAATGTTTCACAAAGTTTTTTTAAAAAATCAAAAGAATATATGCCATCTGAGTGACCATCTCTCCAAAATGGGCGAATTGCATAATGTCCTATTGATTGGATACCTGTTATTTGATAGCTTTCCTCTTTCATTATTTGAGGTGGCCCCTTATATATGTTGCCAAAAACATCTGTTTCACCTGAGCAATGTGCGCATGGGCAGTTGTCTCGAAGAGGCTTAAGAGGTAGGGCATTTTCAGATTTGTTATCCCATTGTAATAATAGTAAATCATTTAAGACTTCAAAATGAATTAAGTTAATATCAGACATTTATTTTAAGTATAACAATTTTTGAGACTGAACAGAAACAGGCGTTTGGACAACAAGAATATACATACCGCTAGCTATATTTTTTGGTTTCCATACGAAAGAATTTAACCCTTCTCTTAGAGGACCTGAGTATAGAGTACTTATTTGCTGACCATTTGAATTATATATTTTAGCTAAAACATTTTTTATGGGACTTTGGACAGTAAGTTGTATTTTAGTTTTAGGATTAAATGGATTTGGGTAAGATGGGATCAAGCTTATATCAGAAGGGGCTGTGTTGTAAGAGTTGTACGTTTTTAGAATTGGTGAATCTAGGTTTTCAAGTGCAAAGTTCCCATTGTTAATACTTATGGTATGCGGTGGAAAATAAAATACAGGCTTAATCATTATAGTGTTAAATGTTCCAATTAAAGTTGAGTCTGTTGCCACTTCAATTTCTAAGTTTCCTTCAAGCCCAAGGTACAGGTTATCTGAGAAAGAAGAGAAAATATCATTAAATATTTCATCGGTTTCTTGGTTACCAGATGTATCCGTGAAAAACTCAAAAACGTCTTCAACAAAGGAAGAGTCTAGTTGAGGCATGAAAACAAGAATACTTTCAAGACTTAAAGGATTGTTTTCGTCTCCTTCTCCAGGAATCTCCCAATTCCTTGGTTGAATTGGGTATATAGTATCTCTTAGGACAGCTAAAAATAAATCAAATTCATTTTCATCTTGCTGTGTAATGGAAGCCATAACTAAAAGAGCTGTATCATTAACGACTTGGTTAATCGATATTCCGGTTACTAAAGAATCCTCCGAAATAGATGTGAAAGACCCGCTAACAGTGCCATTATAATTAAAACCTATTTCACCTTGGTAAATATTTTGAGCGGAAGAAAATGCACACAAATATAAAAAGACTGAGTATTTAATCATTTTCTTAAAAAAAGATATATTATTAAAAGTTAAAATGGCCATTTAAGCCAATCGGGAAGTTTTGGATG
>JAYPLH010000233.1:0-3139 GCA_038365355.1 Fidelibacterota bacterium | reverse complement strand
TCGATAACTCGGGGGGTTTTCTTTTATCAGACTTCGTCATCTTTAATCAATATTTACCAAATGATGGACACAAAAATGATGGACACATATTTAAATTTATATTTTGTAGATTTATAGTGTATTAGGCATTAGCCAATGAAT
This sequence comes from Fidelibacterota bacterium, assembly GCA_038365355.1. Lineage (GTDB taxonomy): Bacteria > Fidelibacterota > Marinisomatia > Marinisomatales > UBA1611. The sequence goes on along the minus strand of JAYPLH010000233.1, from coordinate 2,998 downwards.
GAAAAATGAAAATTACATTTATTATCTTATTTTATTTTTTAAGCACCGATATATCCGCAAATAATTTTAGTGGGGGCTATGATTTAGGAGGATTCATTCCAGATGGAAATGGTGCATATGGTACAATATATTTTTGGAAGAATGTGAAAGATGACTTTCCAAATGTTAATATTAATCCTATAAGTGGAATAATGTTTCTTTCTTCATCCTTTAATAGGACAGGGAGATATCACGATAGGACTGAAATTTTTGGTAAGGTTAATCGATTTGATGATAGAGATGATGGTATTAAAACTAAATCAGAATTAAATGGTATAGCTGCTGTAAGTAGAATTTCTATAAAAAATATCGAGTTTATGCTTCACTATGGGTACGGAACATTGAAAAAAAATAGTTATCAAGCACTATACGATAATTCTGAAATATTGGGGAACAATGGTTATTATTATATTGATAGTTATATTCCTTCAAAAAAATATCGAGGTACATTTTATGGATTCAAGTATAATTATTATTTTAAAAATTTATGGAAAGACTTTTTCATTGGTATTGGATTTAATTGGAATGACATCAGTGAAGTAAAAAGTAATTTAATAAAGCTAGATTTTGGTTTTATTTTAAATCGACCGTTGTAAAAATATAAAATACACTCACTTTTGAAAAAAATAGCGTTATTATTATCCATATTATTTTCATTGATGATTTTTTTGAATTATGTAAATCTCCAGTCATCTCTATATGATTTAATTAAGAAAGATACTAGAAATGATGGAATAATCTTATATGTTCATTATGATTACTTTATAAATCCTAGCATTATTAATATAAACTTTTAGAATATTGACAATGATAAAACTATGACGGATATGGATAGAATACTTTTCCAATTAGCAGAGATTTTAGTCGATAAAAATTTTGAAAAAGTAATTTTTAGTTTTCGGTTTGATGAAAAGTATTTTGTTAGAGGTGATTATTTTAAAAAAATGGGACAAGAGTTTCCTCATCAAAACATAGTTTATTTAATAAGAACATTTCCAGAAAGAGTATATAATATGGATGGGAGTAAAGCCTTTTCTACATGGACAGGCGGTTTACTTGGTGTTTTTACAAAACAAATGGAAGACCATAATGACTTCCACAAGGTATGGTACTTGGAAGATTGGGCAAAACTAAAAATGTAATTAAAAAAGGAGTAACTAAAATGAAAAAACTAAGTGATTTTGAAAGTAATGATGATAGTGAATATTATTATCAGGGTTATCCAGGAGTTACTATAACAGATATTAATATGGAATTTTCTTCTATGGTACTTTTTATGGTAAAGTGGGTCATAGCATCCATTCCAGCATTCATAATTCTCGCCACAATAGTATTCCTATCTTTACTTGGTTTTTCCTTATTACTTGGAGGGTTTGCATTTTTAATGTAAGATTTTTTGAATGAAAATAAAAAAATATCTATTTATCTTTTCATTGGTTGCGATTTGTTTTGGGCAGTCATCTGATAATTTTAAATATGCAAAAGTTGGTGAGTTTTATGAAGTTGAAAGTAACGGAGCATTGGCGTTACTTCTAAAACCAAAAGTCAGTACAGTTGCATCTGCAAATAAAGCCAATATTATCACACCATTAAATAATGGTCTTTTCAATATTGAAATTCTAAAGACAAAGGGAATAATCGATAGGTATTATTACGTCAATATAATCGGTCACGGTAAAATAAAATTAAAGGGATGGATATGGTCAAAAGGCGTTTCTAATGTAAAAAAAATAGCGAGGGAAAAAGCCTTCTATGTTGAACCAGTAAAAACTTATAACCCAGATATAGAAACCATACAGAGTGCAATGAAAGTAAAAGAGGGTGTCGTTATGGGTCAATGGATAGATAATGACCAATGGATAGGTGGCATCTATGTGTTAAAGAAAAAAGGTAAAAAATATTTTTTACAAATCACATTCAAAGATAAAAGTGTCAGTCTTAAAGAGGTTGATATTGTTGAGTTAACTAATGATAAAAAAATTACTTATAATGATGGGCATAGTGATTATTATTTCATTAAAGCTAATGGAAATTTAGAGATGTGGGATAATGATGGATATTTTAAAACAATTAAGCCATTTTTTTAATCAAAATTGAAGCTTTCAGTATCTCGCAGTTACATTTTCTAGATAATTACCCAAATGATGGAAACGAAAATGACGTACATACTCATAAATCCAATTCATTAATTTAACGAAAGTAGGGAGCATACTCTTTGTTATGGGTGTAGGTTGTGTATATAATAGGTCCACATATTGTGAAATAATTTTTTGTAGATTAAAGTTTATTATTTACATTTTCTTAATTATTTAGGAGTTGCTCATGAAAAGAAATTCTTCCTTTTTATCATACATATTTGTGTTTTTAATTTTTTCTAATAGTATATATTCTAATAATCCTATAAGTGGTGCATTTGGGATACAGTTAGGAGAGCACTTTAATCCCGAAAATGCTATAGGTACAGGTTCTTTAACTGATGGAACAATAATGTACCAATTTCAGCCTAAAAAACCATTTAGGTCTTTCTCAAGATATTATGTTTTAATTACTCCCAAGACAAATAAGGTTTATTCAATTTGGGGCATTGGAGATATGGATAATGATGGTAAGTGTGGTAAAGAGCAGGATTTACTTATGGCGATTTTGACTAAAAAATATGGAAAGTCAGATAATCAAGGCGCCATGGATAGCTTTATGGATATAGAAACAATAGATAAAGGAAATAAACGTATTGTAACTAAGTGCAGTGGGTATTCCGATGTTACTATAGATATTCGATATTATGATGATGCCCTAAAAATAATTGCAGAAGAGGAACGTATTGAGCTAGAGAGCGAAAAATTAGATTCTTCTGGTTTATAGCCCCACGCACATCTGAGGGTAATTATTTGTAGGTTTAGTTAGGGAGACTATTTTGAGAAAAATATTCATATTATTATTTATCTATATCATTGTTTTC
>JAYPLH010000232.1:0-3151 GCA_038365355.1 Fidelibacterota bacterium | reverse complement strand
TCCTTATCTATACTGTCTAGTATTTCATTAATCTTTACCTCTGCTGAGCTCATTTATTATCTCCTTTTAATTCTCACCAAATATAAACATCATACCAAAAACAAAAAACCCCACGGATGTGGGGCTTTAATGGTTAATTATCCCAATATTCTATATTATTTTCTTCAGCATATTTCTCAGCTTCTTCATAAGAGGCTTTATCAGAAACTGGAATATTAAAAGTACATAATTCACAAATGAATTTTGCCTCAAAATTACTCTCTTGGTTTTTAATTATCATTTTATCTACATACTCATAATAATCTTCAACATCCTCAAATGCTGGAGCATTGCCAGTGATATAGCTACTAGTATCAATAAACCATCTCATTGAGTCATATCCATCTTTCAAGTCTTTATTGTTTCCAGGGTTTGAAGGCTCATCAGCACCACCTGTATAACCTCGCGATGCTACATAGATATCGCAACAGTCACAAAACAATGCAGGATTATTCCAGCCCTCATCACAAGATTCACAAAAGTATTCATCCCATCTCTCAATAGTATCCTCTACTCTAAATTTTTCCCCACATTGTCCACAATTAACAGGTTTGATAATATAACAATTCGGTAATTCTTTAGCGATTTTTTCGTTATAATCCTCATCTAAATCGTAATTGATATAATTGAGGTTTATCAAATTTTTTAGTTTTAATAATGTTGCTAAACATTCATTCCATTTTTCCCCATCACAAAAATAATTTGAGCCGATATCAAGATGTTTCAGACTGGTTAGCTTGCAAAAACTATTAGGAATATTTTTTATTGAATTATTTCCAAGCATTAAAGATTCTAGATTTTCCAATTCATATATTTCATCAGGTATAGTTTTGATATTATTCCAACCTAAATGAAGATACTTAAGGTTTATCATTTGTAGAATCTCATTAGGAAACTTTTCTAGTTTATTTAATTGTAGATTTAATTTTTCAAGATTATGCAGTTTAGAAAAGTTCTTTGGCAATTTCCTTAAATATCCATTTGTTAGGTTTAATTCTTTTATATCATTGATTTTAGTTATAGGGTTATTAACCAATAGGCTTAGATAAACATAATATCCTGTTGGATTATCATTTAGTTTACCTACCGATGTTATTGTACTTTTCATCCAATTATTTAATAGTTTACCACTGAAAGAAGGATTTGTATATGAATATTCATAATTCCAACCACCTTCACCTTCATAACACCCATCTAACAAAGTCTCAAATATCTTAGGCTCTTTAAGACTAACTGCAAGCTCTATCCCTGCATCAATCTTATCATAGTCTGGAATTGTGAGAAGCTGTTTTATCTTTTCTATATTTTCTTTTAATTCTACTTCGTTCAATTCATTCCTTTTCAGTCTAGTTTTGGTTTAAAAAGCAGGTGAACGACCAAATTGCGCTGTGATTTTATTTTCTTCTTCTGATGAAAAATTATTATTTTGTAAGCCCAGTCCCGTTAAAGACTTTAGTTGGGTAATCTCATCAGGCAATGTTGTTAGTCTATTATTGCCTAACCATAATAGCTTAAGATTTTCAAGATTACCAATTTCTGATGGCAGATATTCAATTTTATTATCTGTAGCAAATAATTTTAACAGATTTTTCATTAACCCAATTTCAGGCGGGAGTGTAACTAGTTCATTTTTTGACAAATCTAGTTCTGGGAGATGTTCTAAGCTTCCTAAACTAGCTGGTAACGAAGTAAGCTTATTATCTTTAATTTTAAATTGTTTGAGTAAAACAAGATTGCCAATATCTTCTGGTAAATAAGTAAGCTCATTTTTTTCAACATCTAATTTTTCTAATTTTTTTAATTTGCCAATTCCTTTAGGCAAAGATTCAAGCTTATTTTTAGCTAACTTAAGGTCTTCAAGGTTAGTCAATGAACTAAAATCTGGTAGTTCTGAAAGATTTTTATTTGAGTTTATATATAAGTTTTTTAGAGTTATTAAATTGCCAATATCTTTAGAAATAGACTGAGCATTAGCATATGAAATATCTAAAGTAGTTAAATTCTTAAACAATCCTATTTCAGGTGGAATATTGATAGCCGACCAACTCTCTAATTTGAAAGCAACAAACTTATCATTTTTAATATTATTTGTAAAATTTGCTAAATGGAGGAGTAATTCTTTTAGGTCTCCCCCATCCTCCCACTTTACTAGAATTTCTAGACAGCTAGGGAACATTCCTTGAGATGACTCTAAACCAGGTAGCTTAGAAAAATCATCAGGAAGTTCAAATTTATAATTATCTTTTTCACTTAATTTTTTCAATTCTTTCAATGATTCATTGGCACTAAAGTTTTCACCCATTTTTTACACCTTTTTAATTTTTTCCAAATCTAACAATTATTCCACAAACAAAAAACCCCACGATGTGGGGCTTGATGATTGATAATAATTCTAACTATCTTAAAAAATGAATATTGCCAGTAATCAAATTAGAAATAGACATAATTGCATCTTCATCATTCAACTGTTTAATCAGACTCTCATCACAACTATCTTCAGAATACCAAAGATATCCATTGCTTTCTTCAGCATTTTTTATTTTCTCTAATAAAATCAACTTTGAACCATTATCCTCGTCAATATATTCATCAAGTACTTTCTTGTCATTTTCAACACAATTATCTGTAATCTCATCATAATATGCATCCATATTAAATCGCTCATAATAATTGTATAAAGATATTGAGTCGTCGCTTTCAATGTACTTTTTAGCATCGTCAATATTAAATCCTGGAAAATTAGCAGCTGTTTCTGCCATTTCATCATAAAAGCCATCGAATGGTTTAAAATTACCAACATTAAACTGCCAATTAGAATTTTCATCTTTAAAACCAATAATATGAAAATCTCCGTAATCATTTCCACCTTGATGTTTCAAAGCAGCACCATAAGCAAAAGTATTTTCAGTATTAAAAAAAACAACTAAGCCTCCTTGAACTTTACAAACTGATTCAAGATTGTCCTGCTTTTCAGCGCAAATTCTGAGTATTCTATTCATTTTTTATCTCCTTCCAATGCTCACCAAATATAACCATCATCCCATAAATAAGAAATCTCTGCCTTAATCAGAGCGTGCATAGGGTACTATTTTATCACACCCACAACAAAAAA
>JAYPLH010000231.1:0-3152 GCA_038365355.1 Fidelibacterota bacterium | reverse complement strand
ATATATTCCCATCTGAATCAGTTATCGATCCATTGGATAAAGTTAAATTCCCAACATTAGAACCAGATGAAAAAGAACTGACACCAGCGCTTAATGTACCTGTTGTAGATAAGTTCTCATCACCAAAGGATATATTCCCATCTGAATCAGTTATCGATCCATTGGATAAAGTTAAATTCCCAACGTTAGAACCAGATGAAAGAGAACTGACACCGGCGCTTAATGTACCCGTTGTAGAAAGAGCATCATTACCAAATGAAATTGCATCAGATACTGATGAAATGGATCCATTTGCTATTGTTACATCTCCAACTTGAGAACCAGATTCAAACGTAGATACACCAGCACTTAAAGTACCCGTTGTAGAAAGATTCTCATTGCCAAAAGATATGTTCCCACTTTCATCCGTAACCGAACCATTTGATAAAGTCAAATCGCCTACGGTTGTTGCCGATGAAAAACTAGAAATGCCGGCTGTAAGTGATCCCGCAACGTCAATATTGCTAAAATTACCAGTTGCAGGGTTATTTAATCCAATTTCAACACCATCTATATTCCCGCCATCAATATTAATGTTCTCAAGATTCTGAGTTGCAATATTTCCTAAGCCCAAAGAAGCTCTTGCTGTTGAGTCACTCTCTACAGTCCAAGATTCACCATCAGCAACAATAAAATTCCCATCTGTTAACTCTAATTCAGAGATTGTTTCTAAACTTGATCCTGTATTTAACTTATCATCAACATAAGCTTTAATAGACTGTTGCGATGCCAATTTTATATCAGAGTCTGAAGCCATGTCGTCTTCATCAAGGACTGCGGAGCCACTTAAAGAGCTAGCAACAACTGTTCCCTGCACTTTAAGTGTATCTATAGATAATTCAATAAGATCACTATCCTCTGTAGTCCCAATTAATCCACTGCTTATTACAATCGTGCTGTCTAATAAAATGGAGGATCCATTTTCAGGATCAATATTAATACCTCCTGAAGTTGTTTGAATATTAATACTTGAATCTCCAGCCATAATATCATCCGCTTTAATTGCTGCAGGGATTCCCCACTCTCCAGAACCTTCTCCATCCGATACCCAGGACTGGCCACTAGTGCCCTCAGAGGTAATCCCAAATTCTACTTTACTAGCTGAAAGAATTCCATCCTCTACAAGATCAGTTAGATTTGAATCAAGCTGTTGAAAGGTAGAAAGTGTATCGAATAATGCATCACTTGTAGTGTAACTCTCCAAAGAGTCTTTTAATACATATACATCTAAATTTGGAAGGTTAATTAACTCATCATAATCAGCAGTGCGTGCAAAGTTAGAAGTGTCGGATAAAACAGAGTAAAAAACAGAAGTCATAGACTGCCTAGGTGATAAAGTTGATCCATCAACTGTTAATTCCAAAAAAGCTTCATTTGGGATAGCAGTAAAAGGATTAACATTCCCTAGCATTGTACTGATGATGCCGTTGTTTACTGTAACCTCTAAATTTTCAGACCATACTGGATCACCACCATCAGCAGATCCGTAAAGTTTAAAAAGTATTTCATAGCTTCCATCTTCTGTTGGACTACCATCAGCCTTTGTTATCAGGCCTTGGTATGATATACGCCTTGGCACAGACTCAGATGCATCTTGGATGATTGAACTTATCTCATTTTTCACAACTTTATTTTTACTCCTTTTGTTTTTTTTCGTACTTTGAGTAAAAACTATGGATAAAGATAATGTGAGAATAATTATGAATCTCTTCATGGTAATCTCCTGTGTTGAAAACATAAATGTGTTTTTAATATTATAAGTTTTTGGTTAGTCATGTGGAAATCCTGGTGGCTGAGTAGGTAAAGATTCTTTACTATCTGAAGCGAAAATCTTATCTAGGATCAAATAAGTTATTCCTGCCCAAATTGGGTATTTGCCCCATTCAACTAGGACTTTATTCTTCATTTTAAATCGATTAAGAACAGAAATCTCATTTTTAAAATTTCTTACACTCATAACTTTTGTAACAGACGTTCTTACTATCGGATCCAACCCATAAATCCCAGATTGGCTTAGCACTTTATAAGGATCAGATAAAATATCTTCAGCTATCCAATCACTATAATTCATAGGGTCAAGGATTCTGATGTACAATAAATCTTCTGATTCTGCAAACTCCCAGACTAAAACATGTTTAGCATTTAAAAGTATCGCGTTTTGAGATGCACATTCATCATCTTTACAAAGAAAATTATAATCTTCGCTTAGAGTAGATTGATTTAAATCTTTATTTAGGTACACTTTTGTGTTATACCCAATTTCCTGTATCTGATTAAAAATTATACTATTGATAATTTCAATATCCATTTGCGGAATTTCATCTCTAACATAACTTTGAATTAGTATCCCTTGTCCTAAGTTTTTAGGAACTACAGTGTCTGTATCCGTGACAGTAAAAAACAAGGAATCACTAGATACCATCATGGTATCTAAAGATTCTTCTTTTGAAATTGTTGGGTCAAAATATTCTACAATCAAAGTGTCTCTATCTTCAAAACCAATCCTATCTTTTATTTTCAATACCACTTCTAATTTTGTACCTGGATTGTTTTCTGCTAGTTTTACATCAAGTACATCTTTAAAAGTCGTTACACTTTTGAGATACGTTTCTCCAAATAAACTAGTCGATATTTCTTGCGAAAAATCGTTATCGCTACTTAAAACAAGTCCTGGGGAAAATTCCCAATGGTATTTTATTGTTGATCCATCAGTTACGTATGACCGAGATCCATCTAAAAAAATAGAGCCTTTAGAAAGAGTCTTTATATCTCTTCCTGCATTAGCTATTGGACCACTATTGCCTGAAATAAATAAATCACCTTGGCAATAAATAAACTCCTTGAAAAAAGTTCCTAAAAGAAGGAAAACCAAACTAATTGTTTTATAATTCATTCACCCTCCTATCTATCGCTTTTTACAATGGTAGGAGTAATAAAAATAAGTAATTCACGCTGCTCTTTATCCTTGCTACCATAATTGAAAAATCGTTTAATAAGAGGCAAATCTCCTAAAAGTGGAACTTTTGAATTCCTTTCATCTGCAGAGTCAAATATCAACCCACCAATAAGTAATGTCTCTCCGTTATTTACTCTTACGTTGGTATTTGTTGATC
>JAYPLH010000230.1:0-3153 GCA_038365355.1 Fidelibacterota bacterium | reverse complement strand
CCCGCAAGAAAACGAATCATGAAAATATCAAAGGAAAAATAATCACCAAACTCTCCAATAAAATGGAACAATGAAAAAAGCACTGATGCAAAAACAATTGATATTCCTGTATTTAAATAATTGTTCCACCGAAAAACTAAGATAAAGATATAATTAAATAAAAAAATTAATATTACTCTAAAAAGAATTTCTTCATAAATACCTGCTCCTATTGCTAATGTAACATTTTGAATAACCCTATAACCGTTTGTAGCCATTAATAGGATATGCATATTCGACATAAGAATAAAAAGTACAAAGGACCATATTATACTTTCCAGAACCATAGATAAAAAATATCTACTTTTTATCTCATATTCATTCCATGAATACTTTTGCAAAAAATATATGATTAAAAATCCAAATAAAAAAATACCGCTTATCCAAAACAGCCCATCGATTCCAAATATGAATAGCATTTTACGCATCAATGCATCTGCGCCATTTCTTAAATAGGAAAGATCTTCAGACGTACTAAGTAGCAAGCCAATTTCGTAAATAATAAAAAGAGGCAATGTAAAAAGAAAACTATATAAAGGTGAACGAGTGTACCTTAAATAGATTATAAAGTTTAAAATCAATCGTTATCTACCTGTAAGACAGCGAGTAGTGCCTCCTGAGGTACTTCTACTTTTCCGATCATTTTCATCCTCTTCTTACCCTTTTTTTGTTTTTCCCAAAGTTTCCGTTTCCTGGTAATATCTCCTCCATAACATTTGGCCGTCACATTTTTTTTAAGAGCTCGGACTGTCGTTCTGGCGATTATTCGATTATTGAGAGAGGCTTGAATTGCAACTTCAAACATTTGTCTGGGTATTAATTCTTTTAATTTACTGCATAGTGCAACCCCTCTGTGATACGCATCATCTGAGTGGCATATGAGAGATAATGCATCTACTGGCTCTCCATGAATTAGTATATCAAGTTTTTGAAGTTTTGCGTTTAAAAATTCCTTAAACTCATAATCAAAGGAAGCATAACCGCTAGATATTGATTTTAATTTATCATAAAAATCAAAAATAATTTCTCCCAAAGGAAGTTCGTAATGTAATTGAGCCTTATCTGGTGATAAATAATTCGTATTAATATATACTCCCCTTTTTTTCTGACATAAGTTCATTATACCACCTATGTATTTTTTGGGAGTTAAAATCTCTGCTTTGACTACCGGTTCTAAAATTTCTTGTATTTCCCCAGTTTCAGGCATTTTCGCAGGGGTATCTACCTTTATTGTCCTTCCTGATTTATTTATAATATTATATATGACATTTGGAGTAGTAGTAACTAAATCAAGATTAAATTCTCTTTCCAACCTTTCTTGAATAATCTCTAAATGCAATAACCCTAAAAACCCGCATCGGAAACCAAATCCTAAAGCCTCACTTGTTTCTGGTATAAATTCTAAAGACGCATCATTTAATTTTAATTTTTCTAACGCTTGTCTGAGATGATCATAATCATCGGAATCAGCAGGATATAAACCTGAAAAAACCATCGGTTTAACCTTTTTATAACCAGGCAATGGCTCATCTGCATTATTTTCTAAAGTTGTTATGGTATCACCAGGATCAATATGCGCCATATCTCTTATACTTGCAACAACATAGCCTACCTCTCCACTTTGTAGTTCTTTTGTTTTTATTTTATCAAGGACAAAATATCCTGTTTCTGTAATCTCATATTCTTTTTCATGGGCAAAAAACTTTGCCTTCATACCAGCTCTAAGCACTCCATCAAAAACACGGACATAAGGAATTGCTCCTCTATAATTATCATATGTTGAATCAAATATTAATGCTCGAGGACTATTTTTGGACCTATCTTTAGGCGGTTCAATTTTTTCAATTATAGCTGAGAATATTTCATTAATCCCAAGTCCACTTTTAGCACTTGCTTTAATAATTTCATCCTCCTGACATCCAATTAATTCTAAAATTTGCATTGTGACTTCATCAACCATAGCAGAAGGAAGGTCAACTTTATTTATTACAGGAATAATTGTTAAATCATTTTCAATAGCAAGGTAAGCATTTGATACAGTTTGTGCCTCTACCCCTTGGGCTGCGTCTACCAACAAAAGAGCACCTTCACATGCAGCCAAAGATCTGGATACTTCATAAGAAAAATCAACGTGGCCTGGAGTATCAATTAAGTTTAATATATATGTATTCCCATCACTATGAGCATATTGAATTCGAATAGGATGGCTCTTAATTGTAATACCTCTTTCTCGTTCAAGATCCATACTATCAAGAATTTGGTTCTTCATTTCTTTTTTAGATATTGTTTTTGCTTCCTCAAGTAATCTATCAGCTAAAGTTGATTTTCCGTGATCAATATGAGCAATAATACAAAAATTTCGTATTTTATCTATATTCATGATTGAATGGAATGAAAGACTATTTTTTTCAGTTAATGGCTTTTTGTAATCAGTTTTTAAATTTTTGTTGAGATCTAAGTAGTCTCAAATTTGCAGCTTCTGACTCTCCATCTTGCATCAAAGAGACTATTCTTAAAGCTTGCATGACTGGTATTAAAAAATTATCTGAATTAGTATAGAAGGCATCAATATGAAGAGCAATAATTTTTATATTATATCCAACTTCTTCTGCAATATACTCATCCGAAATACTATAAAATCTTTCAATGTAATATGGCTCAACCCAATTATCATTATGCATAAACTGTTTTTTAACTTCAGATTTATGATGTGATTTTAGCTTAGCTACTGCTCCGTAAGCTCCATTAATAAAGGCGATTTTTTCTTCCTGAGAATAACTATTCCAAAAATCTGCAGGGGATGATTTTGATTGAGAGAATGAGAACTGAACCATAAGACAAATAAAAATTCCTTTTTTCATAGACTTATCCATTAAAATTATTAACTATAGGTAATCTTCTTCCTATTCCAAAAGCTTTTGGTGAAACACGTAAAGCAGGAGGTGCCTGCTTTCTTTTATATTCATTAGATTTTATCTTTTTGTAGATATCTCGAACTAAGGATTCTTCAAATCCTTCATTAATTAATACTGAAAGTGGCTTTTGTTTTTCAATAATATCATCAACCAGAGGACTTATATTTGAATAGTCAAATGGGTCAACTTGATTTGGAGC
>JAYPLH010000020.1:0-18574 GCA_038365355.1 Fidelibacterota bacterium | reverse complement strand
CAGGAGAGATGCTTTGGGTAGATACTTCATCTAAGGAAATGATGCAAAAGTTGAAAAAAGAAGTAAACACCAAACAATTAAACTTTGAAAAAAAGCTGAAAAAGTTTGGAATAGATTTAGTTTCAATTTCAACAGATGAAGATTTTGTTGATCCTTTGTTATCTTTTTTTAAATCAAGAGAGAGAAAATATAAGTGATATATATATTAATTTTTTTTCAATCTATGCTTTTTTCTAAAGGTTTACAAATAAGCTCAGAACTGGATACTAACAATGTATATGTAGGTGAAGTTCTAAGGTGGTCAATTGAAATAGAGGGGCTTGAGAACAGAAATTACAAATTTCCAGATTTAAATATTGACAATGATTCTGTTAAGGTAAAACAAATTGTATCATCAGAAAACACAAATAATAAAATTGAATTTGAAATAGTTTCTTGGGAAATTGGAAATTTTACAACTCCAAGTTATTCCATTGAAATATTAGATGATAATGGAGTTACAGAGTTTACTATGATTGCTCCGCCACAAGAATATACTATTTCATCCATATTATCAACTTTAGATGATGAAAATTTTAGACCGCTAAAAGGACCAGTACCTGTTAGAGATGTTTGGCCAATAAAAAACTTAATTTTATTTTTTCTTATTGTAATAATAGTATATGCAATAATTGCTGTTTGGAAAAAACGGGAAAAAAAAGCATATAATAAGATAGATTATAAATACATCGTGGACCCAAAAGATAGAGCATTTAGACGCCTTGAAGAATTAAGCTCGAGCAATTTCACAAAAGATTTTTATACAGAATTATCACATATTTTTAGAGAATTTATTGAGATGAAATACTATATTCGAACTCTTGAAATGACAACTCAAGAAATAAAGGAGTCTAGATCTCTTTTCCCTATGGAAGATTTTCAATTTGAAGAATTGATTATATTTTTAAATCTTTCTGATCATGTAAAATATGCACTTCAAATGCCTACCAAGTCCGAAATGGAACTGGACAAAGAAAAAATTAAAACGATTATTAGTAACCTTTAATTAATCTTCCGGTTTATTACTCAACTCATTTGAACAGTGTATTGAGTATTGTAAATTTGACTAATAAAATTTGAATAAACTTAGGAAAATATATGGCAAGTACTGCTGATATTAAAAATGGCGCTGTAATCTTACACAAAAACAAACGGATGAAGGTTATTGAATTTCAACATGTTAAACCTGGTAAGGGTGGTGCGTTTGTAAGAACTAAGCTAAAAGACATTCAATCGGGCAAAATTATTGATGAAACATTCAATGCGGGGCATAAGCTTGAGTTTATAAGAGTAGAAGCTAAATCAATGCAGTTTTTATACGTAGATGGTGAAAATCATATATTTATGGATAATGAGACATTTGAACAAATAAATGTTATCACAAAATCTATTGGAAACAAAAAAAACTTTCTAACCGCTGGAGCTGTAGTAGATTTACTTTTTGATGAAGATGAAGTGCTTGATGTAAGGCTACCTTCTCATGTAATCCTGGAAGTGCTGAATACAGAGCCTGGATTTAAAGGCAATACTGCTACGGGAGCTAATAAGCCTGCTACCTTGGAAACTGGATATGTGTTAAATGTCCCCTTATTTATAGATGAGGGAGATAAACTAAGAATTGATACCCGTACTGGAGAGTATGTTGAGAGGTCAAAAGATTAATTTATACTAGGAGAAAAAATGTGGCAGGATAAACTAAAAGAGATAATTTATATACTTGAGAATTCTAATGTGAATGAGATTGAAATAAAATCTTGGGGACATCAGTATCGAGTTGTTAAGAATTCGGCATTGATTTCTAATGGGGTACAAAACTTAGAGCAACCCATTGTAGTGAGTAAACCTGAAGTCGAGAGTCTGAAAGATTCTAAAAAAGAAGATAATTTAACAGCTTCGCAAAGTAATAATGAAGATACAAAAAAAGAAAAGGTCTTATCACCAATGCCAGGTACATTTTATGCTGCTCCAACCCCTGAAGATGATAATTATGTTAAGGTTGGCGATAATGTGAAAAAAGGACAAACACTTTGCATCATAGAAGCAATGAAAATAATGAATGAAATTGAATCTGATTTTGATGGTGTTTTGACGGAAATTAAAGTTGATAATGGGAATCCAGTTGAATACAATCAAATTCTTTTTATTATTGAACCTGAATAAAGTTTAATGTACAATAAAATCTTAATTGCCAATAGAGGCGAAATTGCCCTTAGAGTAATCAGGGCCTGCAGGGAGCTAGGGATAAAAACTGTTGCAGTTTATTCGACAGCCGATGAACTATCCTTACATGTCAAATTTGCTGATGAAGCTGTATGTATTGGGCCTCCACCTAGTAGTGATAGTTATTTAAATATTCCAAGAATAATAGCTGCTGCTGAAATTACCGATGCAGATGCCATTCATCCTGGATATGGTTTTTTATCTGAATCAGCTAAGTTTTCCAAAATATGTAATGATAATAAAATCGTTTTCTTAGGACCTAGTCCCAACATTATTGATTCAATGGGCAATAAAGCAAAAGCCAAGCAAACCATGAAAAAAGCTGGGGTTCCTGTAGTCCCTGGAGGAGATGGCGTTCTCGATGGCCCTGAAGACGCCCTATTAAAAGCGAATGAAATGGGATATCCTGTTATGCTGAAAGCCTCTGCCGGTGGTGGGGGACGTGGCATGCGTTTTGTCCAAGATGCATCAGATGTTATTTCTGCTTATAAATCAGCTAATCAAGAAGCCCTTACAGCCTTCGATAATGGTGATATCTATATTGAAAAATTCATTGAAAATCCAAGACATATAGAAGTACAAATTTTAGGCGATTCTTTTGGAAATATTATTCATCTAGGAGAAAGAGAATGTTCTATTCAGCGTCGCCATCAAAAACTTATTGAAGAGTCTCCTTCACCATTAGTTGATTCTAATACACGA
This sequence comes from Fidelibacterota bacterium, assembly GCA_038365355.1. Lineage (GTDB taxonomy): Bacteria > Fidelibacterota > Marinisomatia > Marinisomatales > UBA1611. Next base: position 15,613 of record JAYPLH010000020.1, on the reverse strand, counting down.
AAAAAGATTGGGCAAGCAGCAATTAAAGGAGCAAAAGCAGTCGATTATATTGGAGTTGGTACAATAGAATTTTTAATGGATAAAAATAAAAATTTTTATTTCATGGAAATGAATACTCGTATTCAAGTTGAGCATCCTGTTACTGAAATGGTTACAGGAGTTGATTTAATTAAGCAACAAATTTTAATGCACGCAGGAGAGAAAATTATAGAACCCAGTGAATTAAAATTACGAGGTCATTCTATTGAATGTCGTATTAATGCGGAAGATCCATCCAATAACTTTTTACCTTTTCCAGGAAATATAAATTCTTTTCATATGCCAGGTGGTAAGGGAGTTAGAGTTGATTCACATGCATACTCTGGGTATGAAATACCTAGATATTATGATTCAATGATTGGTAAAATTATTGTTCATGCAAAAAGTAGAAAGAGGGCCATATTAAGAATGCAAAGAGCCTTACAGGAGACAATAATTGATGGCCCAAAAACAACGATCCCATATCAATTAGCTATTATGAGGGATGAGAAATTCATGTCTGGAAATTTTGATACTAGTTTTCTTGAAAAATTTGAATACAAAACAAAATAAATAAATAGGTGATTATATGTCTGTACCAAATCATTTACTCTATACTAAAGATCATGAATGGATTGAGTTTAAAGACGAATATGCAATAGTTGGGATTACTGATTATGCACAAAGTCAATTAGGGGATGTGATTTTTGTTGAATTTCCTGAAATCGGAGAAGATTTACGTTCCGGATCTTCCTTTGGAGAGGTAGAAGCAGTTAAAACGGTTGCAGATTTATTTGCGCCTATATCGGGGAAAGTATTATCTGTTAACGAAGAGATAGAAGACGCTCCAGATCTTGTAAATTCTGATCCTTATGAAAAGGGATGGCTAATAAAAATATCTCCATCAAAGCATGAAGAAAAAGATGATCTGATGAATTTTGAAGAGTATAAAAGTTTTATTAGTTGAATGTCTGTTTTCCAATCATTAATTGATGTTTATAATAACAGAGGTGCATGTTACGTAATTCTTATTGATCCAGATAATAAAAATGATGATTTAATTCTTTCCCAAGTAGAAATGGCAAATCGCTCTGAGGTAGATGCTATTTTTGTTGGGGGAAGTTTAATGATGGATGGGAAATCCAATGATAGAGTAAAAAAGATAAAACAAATTGCTAATATCCCTGTAATATTATTCCCTGGTGGGGTAAATCAAATAAATTCTAATTATGATGCAATGTTATTTTTATCTCTCTTGTCTGGAAGAAATCCACATTATCTAATAGGAGAGCAGGTGATTTCTGCACCAATCGTTAAGGATATCGGGTTAGAAGCGATCTCAACTGGTTATATTCTTTTAGATGGAGGAAATGTTACCTCTGTTGAATTCATGAGCGGAACAAGACCCATTCCTATGGATAAGAAAGATATAGTAGCTTCTCATGCACTAGCTGGACAGTATTTAGGAATGAAATCAATTTATCTTGAAGCAGGAAGTGGAGCAAAAAACTATATACCAAGTGATATTGTTGAGTTAGTATCTAATTTTGTTTCGATACCTATTATAGTTGGTGGTGGCATTTCTTGCCCAAAAATCGCAGCAAAATTGGTAAAAGCTGGAGCATCTATCATTGTTACTGGTACTGCTATTGAGAAAAATCAAAGCTGCATGATCGATTTTGCAAGTGCTGTCCATTGGAAAGGTTAGATGAAAGATCAAATCATAAATGAAATAAGAGAAAACATTTCTGTTAATCAATCTGTTATGGAAAAATGTATAGAATCGATTGAGTTAGCTGCAAATGTTATGGTCTCCGTTATTAAGTCTGGGGATAAAATTTTATGGTGTGGTAATGGAGGAAGTGCTGCGGATGCTCAACATCTTGCTACAGAGCTAATGGGTGGTATGGGAAATTATGATAGGAAACCTTTTCCGAGTCTAGCTTTAACTACCGATACTTCTTTTCTAACCGCATGGTCTAATGATACTGATTTTGAATCAGTATTTTCTCGGCAAATTCAAGGCATTGGGAACCAAGGTGACTTATTAATTGGTATTTCAACAAGTGGAAATTCAGGGAATATTATTGCGGCTATTAAACAAGCTAAGTTTAAGGGACTTAAAACTATTTTATTTACTGGCAGGACAGGGGGGAAAATGAAAAATTTGGCTGATGTAACTATTTTTGTCCCTAGCGATAATACACAAAGAATACAAGAGTCTCACATAATGATTGGACAAATTCTTTGTGGATTAATAGAAAAAAAATTATTGATTAAGTGAAAGAATATCTAAAAGAATATCTTATCACTCTCAGAATCGAAAGAAACTTATCTCCTAAAACATGTGATGCATATAGGAGGGATTTAACGGATTATTTAAGGTTTATAAAAGCTGAGAAGATTACTAATATAACACAAATGGATATTCGAAATTATATTAGAGAATTAAATAATAGAGGGTTAGCACCATCAAGTATATCAAGAAGATTTTCATCCATTAGGTCGTATCATAAATTTTTGACTGCAGAAAAACTAATGAATGATAATCCCACATTAATTTTATCAGGTCCTAAATCACCTAAAAAATTGCCATCTGTTTTGAGTGAAAATGAAATTTCTTACATTATAAACTGTATCGAAGAAACATCTCAATTTGGGAAGAGAGATAAGGCAATTATTGAAATGCTATACTCTTGCGGGTTAAGAGTTTCGGAATTATGTGATTTAGATCTATCAAATCTATATTTAGATGATGATTTAATTAGAATTTTTGGTAAAGGTATGAAAGAACGTTTGTTGCCTATTGGTAAAAGAGCAAAAAAATATTTAAATAATTACTTGATACATGTAAGACCAAGTTTCAAAAAGAAAGATCAATCTAGTTGTGTATTCCTAAGCAGGAATGGTAAACCTTTAACCCGAGCAATGATAAATAAAATCATAAATAAATGGTCTTCTTTATCTGGGATCTCTAGAACAGTCTCGCCTCACACTCTTCGACACTCTTTTGCAACACACTTATTGGAGGGAGGTGCAGATTTAAGGTTTGTACAAGCTTTATTGGGGCATAGTGATATTACTACTACGCAAATATATACACATTTAGATAAAGAACATCTGCGAGAGGTCTACAAGACCCATCACCCTAGGAGTTAATTATTTTATTTCGACTACCACCAGAAGCACTTATTCTATTAATCCCTACTTTGATTTTTGCTCTTTCATTTCATGAGTTCGCACATGCTTGGATGGCGTATAAATGTGGAGATAATACAGCAGCTCGAATGGGAAGATTATCTATGAATCCTATTGCACATTTAGATCCGATGGGCTCCTTGATGATACTTTTTGTTGGGTTTGGTTGGGCCAAGCCAGTACCTGTTGATAGTCGACTTTTAGGGAATCCACGTACTGATATGATGAAGGTGGCAGCAGCTGGTCCTATTGCAAATTTAATTTTAGCTTTTGCTTCAGGTCTTTTACTAAGAATTTTAAGTCCTGCTGGGTTACTTCCAGAGTCGATGGCTGTTTTAATGTATTATTTTACAAGAATAAATATTACTCTCGCAGTATTTAACATGATACCTGTTGCTCCACTTGATGGCTCTCAAATTTTTTCTGGTTACCTTATGAAGCATAACCCTCAACTTGCTTGGAAAATTCAATCGTTTGGTCCTCAAGTTTTATTTGGGTTAATATTATTTGGGTATATTACAGGTTTCTCTATCTTATGGCTTATTATGTCACCATTTGTAAATTTTTTGATGTTTTTATTTGCGGGGCTGTAAAATAGGATATTTTAAAAAAATTATTTTTGATAGATCATTAAAAACTAGATCTTTCAAGTGGACGGTTTTAATGTTTTTAATTGTAATGTTTCTTATTATATATCTAAATCAAATTGCATATAATTAGATTATGAAAAAACTAGTTGAATGTGTACCAAATTTTTCTGAGGGCAGGGATAAAGATGTAATTGATTCTATTGTTAAAAGTATGCAATTAGTGGAAAATGTGAAAGTTTTGGATGTTGACTCAGGTAAAGATACAAACAGAACTGTTGTTACTATAGTAGGTGACCCGATGGCTGTTTTGGAATCTGCATTTATAGGAATAAAAACAGCTTCAGAATTAATAGATATGAATAAACATCAAGGAACACATCCTAGGATAGGAGCCACGGATGTTTGCCCTATGATTCCGGTGAGCAAAGTGAGTGATGAAGAATGTATAAACTTAACAAAAACTTTAGGAAAACGTGTCGGTGAGGAGCTAAAAATCCCGATTTATTTATATGAAAAATCTGCACAATATAAAAACAGAACCAAACTTCCAATTATTAGGAGTGGCGAATACGAAGGATTAGCAAAAAAATTATCCGATCCAGAATGGAAGCCTGATTTTGGTCCTAGTGTTATGCATCCACAAGCTGGTGCAACTGTAATTGGGTGTCGAGATTTTTTAATAGCATATAATATTAATCTTAATACGAAGGACACTAGGTTAGCAACAGATATTGCATTTGAGCTTAGAGAGTTAGGTAGGAGCAAAAGAATACCAAATCCTAATTCAAAAAATCTTCTAGATGGTGAAATTGTGAGGCATAATGATGGTAAGCCTGTAAAAGTTCCAGGAATGTTTAAAGATGTAAAAGCAATTGGGTGGTATGTAGATGATTTTAAGCGAGCACAAATTTCTATTAATTTTAATAACTATAAGAAATCTACAATTCATGATGTATATGATAAAGCGTGTATTCTGGCAGAAGAGAGAGGAATACGTGTTACTGGCAGTGAATTGGTAGGCCTGATTCCCCTCGATGCAATAATATCAGCAGGAAAGCACTATTTGCAAAAGCAAAACAGGTCAATTGGTGTTCCCGTTTCTGATATTATTGAATGCGCGGTACAGTCTTTAGGATTGAATGATGTTACACCGTTTATAAATAATGAAAAAATTATTGATTATGCAGTAATGGAAAACAATGATGATATGTTTGATAAAGACTTTTTAGAAAGTGTATCATTAAATACACCAGCACCTGGTGGTGGGAGTGTATCTGCATTGTCAGGATCTTTAGGTTCCGCACTTTGCTCAATGGTTGCATCTCTCACTCATGAAAAAAAAGATATGCTCCAGAATCGCTCGATAATGGAAGAAATAGGTGTAAAAGCACAGGAATTAAAAGATGATCTAGCACACCTAGTTTCCGAAGATAGTAGAGCATTCAATAAAGTATTAGATGCTGTTAGACTCCCCGCTACTTCAGAGCAAGATAAGAAAGAGAAAACAAAAAATATCTTATTAGCCAATAAATATGCTATTGAAATCCCTTACCAGACAGCAAAAAAATGTTATGAGGTAATGCAATTAGCAGAAATTCTTATTGAAGAGGGTAATCAAAGTTCGCTTACAGATGCAGGTGTTGCCTCTGAAGTCGCATTTGCTGGGTTAAGAGGAGGTTGTATGAATGTATTGATAAACCTGCCTGAATTAATTGATAAACCATATATAAATCAAAAACAAAAAGAAGTTGATAAGTTGCTTAAAAAAGGTGAAAGACTGAATAGGAAACTATTTAAAATGACTATTTCATCACTGGAAACTATGGGGTAATAAAAGTGATTAAGGCATTATCTGAAGACTTGAGAAATAAAATTTCAGCTGGTGAGGTTGTTGAAAACCCTGCATCGGTAGTAAAAGAATTGATTGAGAATAGTTTGGATGCAAATTCAACGAAAATAATGATAGTTATAGAAAAAGGTGGGCACCAAACTATTCAAGTAAGTGATAATGGTATTGGAATTTCACCAGAGGATTTGCCTTCATCGGTAATGCGATTCCATACTAGTAAAATTAGAGAATTGAAAGATCTTTTTGAAATAGAGACACTTGGTTTTCGTGGCGAGGCACTTGCAAGCATTGCATCTGTTTCAGAAATGACAATAACATCAAACGTGGGAGAAAAAGAGGGTTTTCGCCTTAAATTTGTTAACGGTTCGCACAATGGAGTAGAACCTGCTCCAAAAATAAATGGGACTGAAATTACAATTCGAGATCTTTTTTATAACACTCCAGTAAGAAAAAAGTTCTTAAAAACCCCAAGAACAGAATTAAGAAAAATTGTAGATATTGTTCGTAGGTATGGTTTAGCATTCCCAGACATATCTTTTAAACTCATTGCAGATGATAGAGAAATTTTTAACCTAAATAAAGAAAAACTTGAAGATAGAATTGATAAACTTCTTGATCCAACCTATTCCAAAAATCTCCTTCCCATAAATGTTACGAAAGGAGATTACTCATTTTCTGGTTTTGTAGGAAACTTAAACCTGATTCGTTCCCGTCCTGGAGAACAATATTTATTTCTTAATCGAAGATTTATCAAAGATAGGTTAATGAATAGAGCCGTCTACAATGCATACGAATCATTAATAAAAAGAGGAGAATATCCTTTTTTTGTAATTAATCTAGTTTTGCCAAATGATCAAGCAGATGTCAACGTGCATCCAATGAAACTTGAGGTTAGGTTTAAGGATGAGTGGCGTTTATTTAATCTTTTAAAAAATGTAGTATCGGAAACATTACAATCTATCCTTAATACTACTCCATCTTTTGATGCTTCGTTTGAATTTCCAACTGATGATAACAATAGATTTTTTAACGTTCCTGAAAATACTTCACAAAAAAATATTCCAGTAACTTCTCGACAGGAGGAACTAAAACCACTCTCATCAGAATCTAGTTTTGTACCCAATAATAATTTGAAGCGTGCTAGAGAATATGTATCTCAGCTTGCGGAGGCTTCTAAAGAAAATGAAAATCAAATTTCAGTAGAAAACATTTGGCAAATACATAAAAAATATATCATTTCAGAGATAAATAGTGGTCTGGTTATCATTGATCAGCACGTTGCTCATGAGAGAGTCTTGTATGAAGAGGCATTAGAAGCTTTTGAATCTACATCAATGGCATCACAGACTTTGCTTTTTCCTGAAACTTTAGTTTTTTCACCTGATGATTTTGATGGTTTATTAGATGTTTTACCTTATTTAGAAAAAATAGGGTTTAAAATTAAAAAGCAAGATCAAACTTCAATTCGTATTGAAGCTATCCCCTCTGAATTATCGATTGGGAATGAAAAAAATGTTATAAGAGAAATTCTTGATAATTTTTTAAAGGATCAAAAAAAATATAGCTCGTTTCAGGAAGGCTTAGCTGCTATGTTTGCTTGTAAAGCTGCTGTGAAAGCTGGTGATGTACTAGTAAAAGAAGAAATGCAAGAATTAGTAAATCGTCTTTTTTCAACTAAGCATCCTTATTATTGTCCTCATGGACGCCCAATTATAGTGCAGTTGTCACTTCATGAGCTAGATGGTCGTTTTGAAAGGCATTAACTCTTTTGGCCTTTTTATCCATGATAAGACACCTTTTCCAAACTTTAGTTCTCCCCAATTCTTAAAGGGCAAGTCAATTCGGACCATTGAGGCAGTAGGTAATTTCACCCAGCTAGAATTAGTAATCTCTGATAAAAAATGTGAAAAAATTGGTTGATGCCCAACTATACATATATAATTCATTTTCGGGTCTTGTTGAGATAGAATGGACAGTAATTGATCTATTGAACAATGATATATATTGTTATCTAAAATCAACTCAGAATTCCATTGCCCAAATTTTTTTGCAATTTGAGCAGTTGTCTTTGCTCTTAAAGCTGTAGATGAAATAATTAAATCAGGTATTTGTTGAATGTTTAATAAATATAACCCCATTATTTTTGCTGCTTTAACTCCTCGTCTAGACAAAGGGCGATCATGATCCCTTTTATAACTGGCATTCCAGTCAGACTTGCCATGTCTAAATAGTAATATTGATTTCATTTCAACTTTTTTTATTGATAATACATTTAAATTCTTTTTATAGAATTTACGTTTACTTCTTTATTCAAAAATTGATCCTTCTCAGGTAAAGAGTGAATTACTTTTACCACTTGCAGACCTTTTATTACCTTACCAAATGCGGCAAAACCCTGGCCATCAATATTCCTTCTTCCTCCATAATTCAGCTCTGGTTGATCATTGATGCAAATAAAAATCTCTGAGCTCGCACTTCCTGGTTCAATTCTTGCCATGGAAATAGTACCGTTCATATGTTTAATTCCAGTAGCATTAGACGTTTCATGTAAAATAGGTGGAAGTTGCAGAGGGTGTTTTTCAAAACCAAGACCACCTTGAATTACTTCTATTTTAATGTTGCTCATGGGTTGATTAGACATTGTAACAGTTCTATAAAAATGGAAATCTTTGTAGCGATGTTCATCTATATACCTTAAAAAATTATTGCAAGTTGTAGGAGCCTTCTTTGTAAATAATTTTACATAGATATTGCCATAAAAAGTATTCATCTCAACAATAGTATCTTTTTTAATCATACAAGATATATTAATTATAGTTATTAAATAGATAAAGAATTTCATGGTAATTGAAGATAAAATATCGCCAACTAAGATATCAAATTTGTAATTAAACTTAAAGAACCAAAATAAATTAAATTTAATCATGATAACAATTAAGGAAATTCAAAAAGCACATGAAAGAATATTACCTTTCATTCACCGCACCCCAATTTTCACAAATAAGAGTTTAAATCAAGAAAGTGGTGCGGATTTGTATTTTAAATGTGAAAATTTTCAAAAAGCAGGATCGTTTAAAATTCGTGGTGCAACCAACGCAGTTATGTTGTTAAGTGATAAGGAACTTGGCAAAGGGATAGTAACAGCATCTTCGGGCAATCATGGAGCAGCTTTAGCTATGGCTGTTACATCTAAAAGTGGAAGTGTTCAAGTCGTGATGCCAAAAAACACGCCAAAAGTTAAAGTAGAAAATGTAAGGCGGAATGGTGGTGAAATCATCTGGTGTGAACCCAATATAGAATCTAGAGAAAAAGTTTTGAAAAAAATAATAGATGAAACAGGATCGATTTTAATTCATCCATATAATGATAGAAATATTATTGCTGGACAGGGAACTGCAGTAAAAGAATTTGTTGAAGATGTTCCTAACCTTGATATAATAGTTTCACCTGTTAGTGGGGGGGGCTTATTAAGTGGATCACTTATATATGCTAAGGAAATAAATTCAAAAGTCTTTGTATATGGTGCTGAGCCAGAAGAAGCTGATGATGCTTTTAGGTCTTTAAAGCATGGGTCTATTCAATTAAATAAAACAACAAACACCATCTGCGATGGTTTAAGAGCACAATTGGGTGATTTAAATTTTTCTATTATTAAGGATAAGGTAGACGAAATCATGACAGTTTCAGAAGAGGAAATAATTAATGCCATGCGAATGATCTGGGAGAGAATGAAAATTATTGTCGAGCCCTCTTGCGCAATTACTCTTGGTGCTATCCTTAAAAGAAAAGATGAAATAAAGGGGAAAAAAATAGGTCTTATTATGTCAGGGGGAAATATTGATTTAAGTCAATTACCTTGGAGATAAAATTAACACCATGTTCATAAAAATCTTATTATTTTGCAAAATAAACCATTGAAAAAGGTATTAACAATAGTAGGCTCAACTGCAAGTGGTAAAACTACTTTAGCCATAGAAATAGCGAAAAGAATCAATGGGGAAATAATTAGCCTTGATTCTAGGCAAGTATTTAAAGGGATGGCTATTGGTACAGCACAACCAACCAAGAAGCAGATGGATACTGTGAAGCATCATTTAATTGGTTGTCTTGAACCCGAAGAGTTTATTTCATCCGGGAAATATGCAAGTTTAGTAAAAGAAAAAATTGATGACATAGTTAGTCAAAACAAAAATCCTATCATTTGTGGAGGGTCTGGTTTATACTACCGAGCAATTCAAAAAGGTATTTTTGAAGGAAGTATTTCAAATCTTAAAATAAGGAAAAAACTAGAGCTTCAGTATGCAAAAAATCCAGAATCGCTCTTTAATAAACTTAAATCAATTGATAATAAATATTCAAAAATTGTTCATATCAATAATAGACAAAGATTAATTCGAGCATTAGAGATATATGAATGCACGGGTAAAAGTCCTTCAGAGCATTTCCAAACACAATTTGTAGACCCTGCAAAAACAGTAGAATTATATACGATTTTTCTTAGATGGGAAAGAACGTCTCTAAACAAAAGGATAAAAGAAAGAACCAAAGATATGTTACTCAAGGGATGGATTGATGAAGTAGAAAATCTCTTAGAATTACAAACAAATCGACAGAAAATATTTTCTTCACTTAATTCAATTGGATATAAACATATTAAAAGTTTTTTGAATAATGAAATTAGCAAAAAAGAAATGTTTGAAATAATTTATATACGGACAAGGCAATTAGCGCGTAGGCAAGAAAAATGGTTTAAGAAAGAGCCCATAAACTTATTTGTAATGATGGATTCCTTAAAGGGTGAAAAAATATATAAAATACTAGATTGTTTTGTGAATAGAATACCATAATTTCAATTAATTCATTACCCTTTAATTTGGTCCAGTGAGGCTGAAAAGGGCAGAGAAAATTCCTCCTAAATAGATTTTGGTCTCTGCTGGAGGATTTTTTTTAAGCGAAAGGATCCTTTTGAATAAAAAAACTATAATGGATCGGGTATCTGTTGCTCGGAGCATAACACGTGTAAGTCATGAAATTATTGAAAGTATTGATAATAGTCATGAAAGAGTATTAATCGGTATTCATAATAGAGGCGTCCCTCTTGCTAAAAGAATTCAATCTGAAATACTAAATATAAATGGTTTAAAAATAAAACTTGGTTCTTTAGATATTACATTTCATCGTGATGATTATAGAGAAAGACTAGTAATGCCTGAAGTCAGGGGAACTAATATACAATATAGTATAGATGATAAAGTTGTTATTTTAATTGATGATGTTCTCTTCACAGGTAGAACTACAAGAGCTGCATTAGATGAATTAAATAGTTTTGGAAGAGCTTCAAAAGTACAGCTAGCAGTATTGGTAGACCGAGGACATCGTGAGCTTCCAATTAAAGCAGATTTTATTGGGAAAAATATTCCAACTCATGAAGGAGAACATGTAGAGGTGAACCTCTCTGAAACAGATGGAAAAGACTCAGTATTTTTAACTTTAGGTGATCAGTAAAATTTTGAAACAAAAGCATTTACTTTTTCTAAAAGAATATCCTAAAGAGGATATTGAATTTATCTTGGACACCGCATTTAAATTTCGAGAAGTTCTTGATCGTCCTATTAAGAAAGTACCTTCTTTGCAAGGTGTTACTATTGTTAACTTATTTTTTGAAAATTCTACTAGAACCAGAATTAGTTTTGAGCTTGCACAAAAAAGATTAAGTGCTGATACTGTAAATTTTTCAGCTTCATCAAGTAGTCTAAAAAAAGGTGAGAGCTTTAAAGATACTGTTCAAAATATTATGTCCATGAAAATTGATGCGGTAGTTATGCGACACCCCGCGCCTGGAGCTCCGAAACACCTTACAGAGTTTATTGATGCAGTTGTAGTGAACGCAGGTGATGGAGCTCATGAACATCCTACACAAGCCATTTTAGATATGATGAGTCTAAAAGAAAAATTTGGTTATCTTGCGGGCCTCAAAGTAGGAATAGTTGGGGATATACTCCATAGCAGAGTTGCAAGAAGTAACATGGATGGTCTTATTCAGATGGGTGCCGAAGTAACAGTATGTGGTCCTCCTAATTTAATTCCGATAAATATAAAAGATCTGGGCGCGGATGTTACTTTTGATTTAGATGAGATCATAGAATGGGCTGATGCATTGAATATTCTTCGTATTCAAAAAGAAAGAATGGGACAACCACTAATTCCCTCTATACGAGAATATCGGTCAAGCTTTGGTATAACTGTTGAACGTTTAAAAAATCATAAAAAAGAAATTACAATTATGCATCCTGGCCCGATGAATCGTGGTGTAGAAATTGATAGTGGAGTAGCTGATAGCGATCAAGCTATTATACTGGATCAAGTCTTAAATGGGGTAGCCTCTCGTATGTCAATTTTATATTGTCTTTGTGGAGGTCATTCAGATGAAATGGAACAAAATGAACATTAAAAAATATATCAATCACATTCTTTTTAAAAATGGAAGAATAATCGACCCTTTTAATCAAAAGTCTTTCAAGGGGAGTATCTGGGTCAAAGATGGACGTATTGCTGGTGTGGGTGATTTTGAAATTCCTAAGGTGGATGACATTTTTATAATCGATTGTACCAATAAAATTATTACCCATGGTTTTTGTGATTTACATGCTCATTTTAGAGAACCTGGTGAAGATGATAAAGAAGACTTGGGAAGTGGGTCTAGATCAGCCTTGGCAGGAGGATTTACACGGGTTTGTGTCATGCCAAATACGAAGCCACCAATCGATTCTCCAGAGTTAGTAGATTTTATTATACAAACAGCAAAACAATCTCCTATCCATATTCATCCGATTGGAGCAGTAACTAAAAAACAAGAAGGAAAATTACTAACTGAGATGAGCTTGATGCATCAAAAAGGAGCTGTAGCGTTTAGTGATGATGGCCTACCTATCCAAAATGGTGGTGTTATGCGAACAGCATTGGAATATTCAAAGTTTTTAAATGTTCCTGTTATTAACCATGCGGAGGACGTTTGTATTAGAGCTAATGGACTAGTTAATGAAGGGCTAGTGTCTACTCACTTAGGTCTAAAAGGTAACCCAGATGTAGCTGAATCAATTATGGTCCAAAGGGATTTAGAACTAGCAGTATATACAGGGGCAACTTTACATGTTCCGCATGTTACCTCAAAAAGAGCAATTGATCATATTAAAAGGATGAAGTCTCAAAATAATAAAATAACTGCGGAGGTTACTCCGCACCATTTATTTTTCAATGATTTAAATCTTATGGGATATGATACAAATATGAAAGTTGCTCCTCCTATTAGGGCTGAGGAAGATCGTATTGCCTTAATATCAGGAGTCAAGGATGGCACTATAGATTGTATTGCTACGGACCATGCTCCTCATAGATTAGAAGAAAAAGAGACAACATTCGATATCGCTTCATGTGGAATGATTGGTCTTGAATCATGCTTTGGAGCAGTGAATAAAGTACTTTGCGTTGATAATAATGTTAAGGTTGAGCAAGTAATTGATTCTTTAACATTAAATCCAAGAAAGATAATGGACTTTAATGGAGATCTTTTTTCTTTAGGTGCTGAAGCTGAAATAACAGTTTTAGATGATAAACAAGAATGGGAATTTTCTTTGAAAGATATAGAATCTAAATCAGTCAATTCTCCATTTATTGGAAAATTATTAACAGGGAAGGTTTTACATACAATATCAAAAAATGTTTTAGCAAGCATATAATATGGTTTTTAAGATAATATTTATTGACTTCCGGAGAATGAAAAGTATAATTTCCCGAGCTTTATTTTAATATATATGAAAACTATATCGATAAAAAAATCTGAAATAAACAAGAATTGGTGGGTAGCCGATGCCGAAGGGCAAGTCCTAGGAAGGTTTGCATCAAAAATTGCGCAGATTCTTAGAGGTAAACATAAGCCTGATTTTACTCCACATATGGATATGGGAGACTTTGTTGTTATTGTTAATGCTGAAAAAGTTACTGTTACGGGAAATAAAGAAACAGAGAAGACCTACTTCTCTCATACTGGATATCCAGGAGGTGTCAAAAATAAATCACTCGCATTAGTAAGGAAGACAAATCCTGAAAGAATTTTAATGAATGCAGTAAAGGGCATGCTTCCACATAATAAATTAGGAAGATCAATACTTTGTCATTTAAAAGTATATAACGGTCCTGAGCATCCGCATGCTGCACAAAACCCAAAGAAGTTAGAGGTTTAAGTATAATGTCAGATTTGAAATTATATGGTACAGGTAGAAGAAAACGATCCATAGCACGTGTTTTTTTAAAAACAGGCTCTGGGAAAATAACTATTAATGGAAAAAGTTATAAAGACTATCTGTGTAGAGATTCTTTAGCCACTATTGTTACACAACCCTTAGCTCTGTTAAAAATTGAAGATTCCTATGACATCGATATAAATGTTAATGGTGGAGGTTTAACTGGACAAGCTGGGGCAATTCGATTAGGTATTTCAAGAGCTTTAAACACCATAAATGAGGATTTTAGAAAAATTATTAAGGATAAAGGATTTTTAACTAGAGATGCAAGAAAAGTTGAACGAAAAAAGCCAGGCCAGCCAGGTGCTCGAAAGAATTTTCAATTTTCGAAACGTTAATTTATAATTATGGCTGAAATAAAATTTGAAGATTTATTAGGAAGCGGTGCACATTTCGGGCATGTAACCCGGAAGTGGAATCCCAACTTTAGTCCATTTATCATATCGGAAAAAAATGGCGTACATATTATTGATCTTGAGTCTACCATTAAAGCTGTAAATGAAGCTGCTTCATATGTTAAAAAAGTAGTAAGCAAGGATGGTGAAATATTATTTGTTGGGACAAAAAAACAAGCTCAAGATATTGTTCAGCAAGAAGCTGATAGATGCTCCATGTTTTATATTGTTGAAAGGTGGTTGGGAGGAACTCTGACTAACTTTTCAACTATCAAAAAAAGTATTAAAAGACTTAAGCTGCTTGAGAAAGAAGGATCAAACCTCTATGAAAATATGACTAAGAAAGAAACTCAAATGCTTAATCGTGAAAAATTAAAGTTAGCAGATCAGCATAGGGGGATAAAAGATATGAGAAGGCTCCCTGATTTAATTATTATTGTAGATGCACAATACGAAGATACTGCAATTAAAGAGGCAAGAAGATTAGATATTCCAACTATCGCGATTGTAGATTCTAATACTGACCCTAATAAAGTAACGTATCCAATTCCTGCAAATGATGATTCAATGCGTACAATTAATATTATTATTTCTGCGTTAGCAGATGCTGTCCTAGAAGCTAAAGGTCTTGATTCAAATAATAATCATGTTAAGGATGGAAGTGCCGCTGGTTTTACTGAAGATAAACATATTTCTATTGATCATGCTCAGGAGGAAGAATAATTATATGAAAATTGAAGCTAAGCTTGTAAAAGAACTTAGACAAAAAACTGGTGCCGGAATGATGGATTGTAAAAATGCGTTACTTAAGTCAAATGGTATCTTAGATGATGCGATTGACCATCTAAGGAAAACAGGTATTACTAAAGCTGAAAAAAAGGGTGCACGTCAAACTAAAGAAGGTATTATTTATTCATATATACACGCTGGATCTCGATTAGGCGTACTTGTTGAGGTAAATTGTGAGACAGATTTTGTTGCAAAGACTGAAGGTTTTTCAGAATTGGCTCATAGTGTTGCTATGCAGATTGCAGCTACTAACCCGGTGTCATTAGATATATCTTCTCTGGATGAATCTATAATATCACGCGAAAAAGATATTTTTAAAGAGCAAGCAAAATCAGAAGGTAAGCCTGATGAAATTATTGAAAAAATGATTAATGGAAGATTACAGAAATTTTATCAAGAATCTTGTCTTCTAGAACAAACTTATATTAAAGATCCTGATAAAAAAGTAAAAGATCTTATAACAGAATCTATTGC
>JAYPLH010000019.1:0-18620 GCA_038365355.1 Fidelibacterota bacterium | reverse complement strand
TTTTTTAATTGGGATAAAGTAGAAAAAAATAAAATTTCTGGAAAATTTGAAGAGCGTATCTGATAACATGTAGTTTTGGAGAATGCAATAAAGATTATTATTCTCGACGATAAAAACCCTAATCTGTAAAAACTTCACTTAGAATTTTAAGATTATATTTTATCTTGACTCCCATAAAAAGCTCTTTTAGGTTTACATGTTGATATCTTGGGGTTATCTGGTGCACTCATATTAAATATGAGATTGTCTACTATTTTTACATAGTAAAATTAAAATAAAATTTTTGTTTTAATTTCAATCCTAAATTTAACAAAAAGTTTTTAAAAACTCTTTTATGGAGGTTGTAAAATGAGACGAATTTTAGTTTTAACATTATTATCGACATTTTTAACTATTGGTATATCACAAACTACTGGTAAACTTATTGGATATGTATCCAGTGACGACGGTGCTCCTCTGGTTGGTGCTAATGTTATTGTTCTTGGAACAGGGTCTGGTGCCTCGGCTGGAGAATCAGGTGATTATACTATTCTTAACATTCCAGCGGGTTCATATGATGTGATGGCTAGTTACATCGGATATGCTTCGCAAAAAATTTCAAATGTTCAAGTTATCTCTGGATTGAGTACTGAAATTAGTTTTTCTCTTTCAGCAAGTTCAATTGAAGGAGAGGTTGTGCAGGTTACTGCAGAAAAGCCACTTATTCAAAAAGATGAAACATCATCCGTTAGTACTGTTTCTAGTGAACAACTGAGAAACATGCCGATTAGAGATTTAAATTCTGTTCTTGCTACTGTCCCTGGTGTAGTTGTACAAAACGATGAAGTATATATTAGAGGAGGGCGAAATAACGAGGTTGCTTACTATCTTAATGGTGCGGCTACTACAAATTTAGGAGATCGATCAAACCTTGTATATGTTCCACAAGAAGCCGTAGAGGAGCTCCAAGTCCAGGTTGGTGGATACGATGCTGAGATAAGCGGGGCTAACTCTGGTGTAATTAAGAGGACCTTAAAGCAAGGGCCCTCCAGTTATTCGGGATCTTTCTCATTGCAAAATGACGGACCTGGATCGGGAGAAAGTTTTTTCGGCGATGGTTACTCTTACGGGCATCAAACTATTGTCGCTTCTATCGGAGGTCCTGTAATACCAGGGAATGAGAATATTAGATTTTATGGTGCGGTTGAGCAAAGCGGGCAAGAAGACTCCTTTGTAAAAGTAGCAAAAGGTTTTGAATTTTTAAATCAAGTTGACGAAAGAACCGATAATTCTGACTATGCTGATCAATTTGATCTAACATGGAAAGATGGTTCATCTCCTGGAAGAGAAAATGATTTTTTAAATCTAACAGGTTCCCTGTCTTTTACTTCTGGTCCACTAAGAGCAACGGTTGGTGCTGTAAGCAATAGTGGAACAACAAATCAAGGCGGAGGAATAATGTCTCAACTACAATGGGGTGGTGCAACTGTACACACATTGGATGATACTGGTGCCTATACAAACATGTTTAACGTAAAACCACGTTATAGAAAAAATGAATATTCAAACCATATGCAAATTGCTGAACTAACATACGCATTGAGTAGTAATACAATCCTTAGGGCTAATGCGAGTAATTATAGTAGTGGTTATGAATCTAAAGATAATTTATTGGGAGCAGACTGGAAATTGTGGGCTGATTCAGCTGCTGTTCAACCATTGCTTGGTTTTGATGATAAAAATGTTTCCACTCCTATTCTTAATGATGATGGAGATACAACTGGTTATGAAACAGTTAGTTTTGGTTATACGCCATTTATTAGTCGTTTTATTGAAAAAGAAGATTACCTTATTAATGGAATGCCTATAACTAGACCAGGTACTATGCCCGGTGGTTATTTTAAAGGATCGTACGCGAAAACAGGTTTTTCAGCTAGCCTTCAACATGTTATGGGCAATCATGATATTAAACTGGGTTTTGATTATAGCTCTCATACGTTAAGAAACTATTTTGCTAATCCAACAGTCATGAAGTTTGCACAAGATGTAGACCTAACAACTGGATACAAGACGTATGGTTCGTTTGATGCTATTCCTGCATGGATATGGAGATCGTACATTGATGGCTTCGGCTATGATAAGGATGGAGAAGAAATAGATGAAAGAAAAATTTATACAGGGGTTCCAGACGGTCAAGACCAAGAAGATATTTCGTATATAGATGGAGCTAAAAACCCAACAGAGTTTGGATTTTATGTTCAAGACAAGATGGAGTTTGACGATATTATTGTAAATGTGGGCTTGAGGGTCGATCAATTAGATCCATCGGAAACAGCTCCAGAACGAGCAGATTCACTTGTAATATATGAAGTTTCAAAATATATGGATCCATCATCTTGGAAAGAAATTGAACCATACACAGAAATTCAGCCAAGGATAGGTATTTCTTTTCCGTTTACGGATAGAACAAATGTCTATGGCTATTATGGAAGATTTTCTCAGTTAGTAGATTTAAATTCTATGTACTATACAGCGCACGATTACCGAATTCAAATGGGAATCGGAGGAAATTACTATGGAGACAATACTATTGGGTTTGGTCTTGAGCCAGTAAGAACAACTCAGTATGAAATTGGATTCAAACAGCAAATTTCAAATGATGCTGCTCTTAAAGTAACAGGGTTTTATAAAAACCAAAAAGGTCTAATCCAAGCAGATCGTGTTTCCAGCCAAACTATAGCAGGTGACTTAGAATCTCCGTATAATTATGTAAGGAATGGGGATTTTGCTACAACCAAAGGGGTTGAGTTTTCCATGGCGTTGAGGAGTTCTTCTGGGGTAACAGTAGATATGAATTACACTGTTGCTCAAGCAGAAGGAACTGGTTCTGGAAGATCTAGTTATCTTGCAGCGCTTGACCGTGGTACACAGGCGCCAACAATGATCAATCCGGTAGATTTTAACCAAACACATTCTGGATCAATTAATCTTGATTATAGATTAAAAGGAACAAATACATTTTTAGACGGATTAGGTAGCAATTTTCTTTTTACTTTCAATAGCGGGCACGCATTTACCTATGTTTACCGCCCAGTAGGTGGTCAAGTAAGTGCTTTTAATGCTGGCGTTGACTATATGAGTGATACTCGTTCAAGACAAGCGTTGGAACCAGTGGGTGCATCCACAACTCCATGGGTTTACAATCTTGATTTAAAACTAGACAAAGACTTTACTTTTGGCGGTTATCAATTGAAAGTGTTTGCGAGAGTGAATAACCTTCTTGATCGTAGAAACGCAATTAATGTATATCAAGCAACTGGATCAGCTACAGATGACGGATTCTACGGCAATGATGTATACTCCCAGTCTTTTGTTGACCTGTACGGTGATGACCCAGATGGAGATGGTATAACAGACTATGAAGAAATGTATAAGGCTATCAATATTGATAACGATGAGTCTTATAGGGTGTCAACAGGCAACAATCTCATTAGCGCACCAAGGCAAGCCTTTTTGGGTTTTGCGATTAATTTCTAATATTAAAAATTAAAGGACAAGAGGAAATATGAAATATCTTAATTATATTACAGCCGGAGTTCTTATGGGCTCTAGTTTATATGCAAAAGATCTTCCAGAAAACAATTCTTGGAGTGATAACCTTCGTTTCTCTCCAAGACTTGCCGCTGATAATCCAGCATACTCCTTAATAAATATCGGTAATTTTGGATATTGGCAGAAAGACGATGCATATTCAGCGCATACACCAAGTGGAGGTAGCGGGGGTATTTACCCAAGAGGTACAGCTGCAAATATTTATTTAGACGGTGTTCTGGTTGGTGGGTTAACAGACACAGATGGAGATGAAGTTGGAGATCTGCTCCACGTTTCAGGTACCATATATACAAATGGTATGGTTTCTGGATATATTGATGGTGTTGGAGGGCCTTTGACTAGAGGAGATGATGTAAGACTGTATCGTATTCGAAAAGGTTGGGAAAATCTGACATATGATCAAGTTCGTCTTGATGCTGCAGAAATGAATGAAACCACTGTTTCTGGAGTAACAGATGCTCAAATTCAAGAAGTTCTAGACCAGTATGAAGAAGACTGGAATAATTGGCCAACTCATTTAGGAGCTCCTTTCTATGATTTGAATGATAATGGATTATATGAACCTGAGCTAGGTGAGACCCCTGGATTAGCAGATGCAGACCAGGTTATATGGTATGTAGCTACAGATGCAGATGTGGCAGCTACACAAGGTCTCTATGGTACTACGCCAATAGGATTGGAAGCACAATATACTCTCTGGGGGTATAACCAGCCTGGTGCAGCTCTTGGGCAAATTGTTTTCAAAAACGTCCGTTTAATTAACAAAGGATCCAAAGATCTTCTAGATGCATATATTTCTATGTGGTCTGATCCTGACATAGGTGACTATACAAACGACTTTGTTGGTGTAGATACTTCGTTAAGTTTAATGTTTGGATATAATGGTGTTGCGGAAGATGGTGATTATAACGCATTTGGATTAGCACCAGCAGCTGTCGGTTATGATTTCTTTGCAGGTCCAATAGTTGAAAGTCCGGGTGATACAGCTATTTTTAATTTACAAAAACGACCTGGCTATAGAAACTTACCAGCTTCTAGCTTTGGTTATTTTGTAGCAGGCGGTGAATACTCTGATCCAAGCCCTTATGGTGATGTGACTTCTGCGCAAAGATATTACAACTTAATGAGAGGTTTTACTCCTGCAATTGACCTTGAAAATCCAGACCCTTGGTTAAATTCTGATGGAACGTCTACAAAATTTCCTCTTTCAGGTGACCCGGTAGCAGGAACAGGCGAACTTGATTCTTCCCCTGCTGATAGGAGAATGTTGATTAACGCAGGTCCATTCACCTTAGCAGTTGGTGATACGCAAGATATCGTGGCAGCAGTCATAGGTGGTATTGGAGATTCTTATTTAACTTCGGTTACAGATGTTAAAAATACAGATTTAGTTGCACAGACGCTTTTTGATGACTTATTTCAATCCGTCCCTTCACCTCCACCTGCCCCAGTAGTAACGGCTACGGCATTTGAAGATCAAGTACTTTTAGACTGGTCAGGTTCTGAATCTGTACAAGCAACAGAAAGTTCTAATATATCAGGATATGAGTTCGAAGGATACAATGTATATCAATTACCAAGTGCTACTGCGACTAGAGGTGAAGCAGTAAGGGTTGGTACTTTTGACATTGCAAATAATGGAGTACAAACTATTCACGGAAATGTTTTCCTTCCAGAATACGGTGAGTCTGTTGAGATACCAGTACAGTTTGGTTTAGATAAAGGTGTAAAAAGACAACTTGTTATTACGAAAGATTTTATAACAGGTGGCCCTCTGTATGTTGGTTCTGAATATTTCTTTGCTGTTACTGCATATAATCATAATGCATCTCCGCCTTTGATTGAAGATAAGGCACTTGAAACGGCTTTAACCCCTATACCTGTAAAACTAACGCCTGCTGCATTCGGAACTTCCTATACATCAAATGCAGGAGATGGTTTAGAGATTACTCATACGGGACCTGGGCAGGGCGCTGTATCAGCAACTATTACCAACCCCAAAGAAACCACAGGTGATACATACAGGGTGACGTTTGTTACAGATACTTCGTATGTCCACTATAATGGTGATACAATTAGTGGGCAAACATTATGGTCTTTAGCTAACCTTACCAAAGATGAGGTCGTGGTACCATTTTTTAAACAAGCAAGCGATCAGTTAGATTCTGATCAACCAATAGTTGATGGAATGCAGGTAGTAGTAAGTGGACCCGCTCCTCAAACAATTATTGAAATTGATGAATATGCATCATGGCCTAGTAGCGATAATTTAGTTGATGGAACAACAGATTCTCATTTATCTCCTAGTCTATCCCAAACTGGATTAATTCTCGATAATAGAGCTGGGGGGGTTAATTTACCTGCATATTCTAGAGATTATGATCGTTTTGATTTCTGGGGCTTTGACGATGTTGTATTTGACTTCGGTGATTCATCTCTAGTTTGGGATTATTTATCAGACAATATTCTATTTACTGATAGAAATGGTGATGGAGATACGTCTGAAGCTAGTTATGTTCCGTTTGCAGTTTATAGGCTAAAGGCATTTGCAGACACTGTTAGGCTGTTTCCGAGTATCTTTGATTTAAATGGTGATGGTCGTTGGGATCCTAATTTTGATGTGAATGAAGACGGTGAAAATGTATTTGATTTTGTAGCTCCAACTTATGGAGCTGAATGCTTTGATGCTGTTTATGCCTACCAAGGATATGATGCAGATGGGAACGAATTAAGCTATGACCCTGCAGCTGAAGCTGAATACATAGCTGCTGGAAATTTAATTGCAGCTGCAAATGCAGGGTGGGGTAATCCAGTAGGAGATTTTGGTTATCCATTCGTAACTGCTACACTCTTTAGTGCTTACTATGGTCCAAATAATGATAGTAGCTACGTAGAAGGTTCTCCTGATGGTGGAGTTTCTTCACTGCCGATAGCTGGTAGTTACGATAAAAATGGAGCTTTACTTACAGAGAGCCATTATTTCATCTTTAAAACAGCTAAAGGAAATACAACAGACGATATATTTGAATTTACTTCATCAGCACCTCTGGCATCGGAAGAGAAACTAAAATCTGATTTAGAAATGGTTAATGTTTTCCCAAATCCTTATTATGCTTCAAATGAACAAGAAACTGATAGGTTTGGAAATTTTGTAACATTTACCCATCTCCCAGATGACGGAACAGATGTTGAGATTAAAATATATTCAATTGATGGAGTCTTGGTAAGAAAACTGACGCATAATTCAACTACGAGTCAATATTTAAAATGGGACTTACGAAATGAGAGTCAATTACCGGTAGCAAGTGGACCTTATATTGCCAACGTTACTACAGCTTACGGAGAAAAAATCCTTAAGGTCTATATTGTTCAGCGGAATCAAGTAGTCCAGTATTATTAAACAAATTTGATAACGGAGAAATAAAATGATCAAAACACTTAAAAAAGCTTTACCATCTATATTTGCCATAGTAGTTGTTTTTGGCGGTGATGAGTCGCGAATAGGTACAAGTGGTGGGAACCAAGTATTAGTCCCCGTAGGTGCAAGAGGTATCGCTATGGCTGGTTCCGAACGAGTTTTCTCAGGCGGACTAGAGGCTGTTTATTGGAATCCTGCTGGGCTAGCAAGAACGAAATCAACATCAGTTTTAGCAACAAATATGGAAATGTTTGGTGATGTAGGAGTTAATTATTTTGGAGTTGCATCACCTATCGGTGATATAGGTTCTATTGGAGTAACTGTAAAATCAATAGATATGGGTGATATCCCTGTAACCACCGTACAGGACATGGACGGTGAAGGGGGTGGAACTTTTAAGCCAACGCTATCAACCTTTGGACTATCCTATGCAAATGCGTTCTCAGATAGAGCATTCTTTGGAATCACAGGTAAATTAGTCTATGAAAGTATCCCAAGGGCTAGTGCTTCAGCATTAGCACTCGATATTGGCGTTCAGTATACAGGTTTCGCGGATGTTGAAGGTCTTGGGTTAGCATTGGCGTTAACTAATATAGGCACAGACATGCATTACAAGGGAAGCGGGTTAACTTCTCAAGCAACTGGAGAAGATGGTATCCAAGACTTCTATAATGCTGAAGCTTCATATGATAAGTTACCTTCAACTTATAATATGTCTTTATCATATAGTTTTTCAGGGGCTATTCTTGGT
This sequence comes from Fidelibacterota bacterium, assembly GCA_038365355.1. Lineage (GTDB taxonomy): Bacteria > Fidelibacterota > Marinisomatia > Marinisomatales > UBA1611. The sequence continues at coordinate 10,860 of JAYPLH010000019.1, read as the reverse complement.
GCTACCTATACAAGCCATAATTTTTCATATGATGAGCTAAATATAGGTGTAGAGTATACATTAATGGATATGATATACTTAAGGGCAGGAGTAGTAAATGCTATGCTTGAAGATGAATCTAAAAACGATGGAGAAGTACTGTTTAGTACTAACTTTGGAGCAGGTTTAAAATATGCTCTCTATGGAGTTAACTTAGTAGTTGATTATACATATAGAGGCACCGATACATTCGATCCAAGTAATATTCTTAGCTTAGGCTTACAATTTTAGAAAGAGAAAGGATTTATAAAATTTTTAATGGGGCATAATTGCCCCTTTAAAAATTTCACGTTTTCTTAAAAATCCTTTTGAGCATATGGTATAATTCAGGATTAGGCATATTTCTTCCAAGAAATATTTCTTCTTCATCTTTTTGTAAAATTAATTCCCAATGAAGGTGTGAACCAGCTCTAGAGCCAATGGTGCTTTCCCGCATACCAGTATTACCTGATTTGCCAATTAGTTCACCTGCACTAATTTGATAACCTGGTTTTATTGAGCTCTCTATATGTGATAGATGTGCATAAATTGTTATAACTCTAAACCCCGGAACTAATTCAAATCCATGATCAAGAAATACTGACTTTCCTAAAAGAATATTATTAAAAATATCAGAAGGTGTTTTCCCTACTTTTGCACTTGCCTTTAGCATATCTTTTCTAAAGTCAGCAGGTACTTCTTTATAGTTATGATCTGCCCGCACTACAATTCCAGCCGCAACAGAATTAACTGGAGTTCCCCAATTAGCAAAAAAATCAATACCTCGATGAATTCCATTTCTATATCTTCTTGGAGCATTTGGAAGTCTCATCGTACGCTTTGGAACAGGTACGTTTTTGCAAGGCAAAATTAGTTCTAATGAATCTACCCATAAAGGATTGAAGTCCTTTATGATTTTTTTGGGCTTATGATATTCTTTTTTGATTACGGATAAAACTGATAAAGGAGAGTTTTTTGTGTTTTCATATAATTGACCTACACAAATATTTGTAAAAATGTAGAAAAAAAGAAGTGCTTTCATTTATTTAAAAAACGCTTTAGTCCTTCAATACATGAATAAACTGGTTGTCCCGTAAATGGTTTTATGTTTTCTCCTTGAATAATAGATTCATTTTTATTGGTGCCAAAATTATATGGTTCTTCAAAATAAACTACTGAAGTTTTTATTTCAATTAGGTTAATAGTTTCTAAAATTGTGTAATTAGTTCTTGCCCATGATGTTGGAATGAAAAGTAATCCGGATGCTTTATTTCTATTTCTTTGCAAAAAATTAATCGCTTGAAAAGTTTTATGTGTTTGCAAAAATTTTAGTTGAACGTCTTGTAGCTTGATTTCAGCTTTTATTTTTTTATTTAATTTATCTAAAGTCAATCGTTCTTTTATTTGGGCTGATTTTAGTCCTAATAAATTGAGGTTTGGTCCTTGTAAAATTAAAATGTTCATTACAGTGGTACTAAATTTCCTAAAATATAACCAATGATCATTCCGATCAGAAGAGCTAGAGTTAAGATTCTTCCCTTTGCAAGTTCTGTAGCATATCCTTTTTTAATTGCAAGTCCAGACACCAATGTTCCCATTGCATTGAATACCCAAAAAACAGGAATGGTAACTATTTTTATAATCATAGGACCAATAATTGGAATAGCTGCTATAAAAGCACTAAGTCCTACAAAAACCTCTGTAAAAACACTAATTACGAAAGCAATAAATACTATTATTTTTTTATCAATTCCATATTGGATAGAAAAAATAAAAACTGTAGATAGAAACATCCAGAAAAATATTTTTCTATAGTATATTTTTAACAGGGTTTTAAATTGCATTCTTTGCGCAAATGTTTCAAAGTGATTTTAATATTTTCTGATATATTTAATGATTGTACTATATCCGTAAAGTTTTTCTGTTTCTTCAGCGTTTATAACCAAGGTTAACATGCTTTCATCAATTGAGAATGTGCCATATGTGGTATCAGATCCAACTATTATGGTTAAGTGATTATCATCAGCAAACCAAATTCCGGTTCCATTTTTTTCTATTCCGTCATTTAACACATCATATTTAATTGCACCTGAAGTTTCAAATTGCAAGGTTTCAATATTTTTTTTATCCTTATATAAAATTGTAATTTCTTGTCTTTTTGCATTTCTAATAGTTGTCATAGATTCAAAAGCCCAAACACCTAAAAGCTTTTGATGTTTGAAGAAAGGGGGTTCTGATAAAGAAGTTGTTTGTGGATATCCAAGATATAAAATAAAAAAAAGCAATAAAATTTTAAAATTTTTCATTTAGTTTGAAATAAAGAAATAACTAATAATTGTTAGTGTAATTTACTGATTAGTTCTTGCTATAAAAGTTACCCAATTGTTTTTAACACGTGCTTTGATAATTTCTCTTTTTTTCTTTCGCTTTACCCAAAGCTCTTTAATATAGTTTTCGTCAATAATATTTTTCATAAAATAATCTTCCTCTCTTTGAATTGAAAATGTTGAATCAAGAATGTTGATATCCATTCTATAGTGATCACACATAATCGAATCTTTTCCTGCCCAAACCATTGAAGAATCTGACCAAAGAAATCTTGCTTCTCCTATTTTACCTTGGTGCTCATACGGAAACCATTTTGTGTCTAGAATATCGTATGGGAGAGTTTGAACCATTGCTAACATTGTAAAAATAGTATACATGGGTTCAACAGTTTGAATTGATTCTTTTCCATATTTTAAAACGTTATCAATAGGATCAAATTTTGCATCTAAGGATGATTTATATATCCCTTGTTTTATGTTTTTACCCCACGATTTCATGCTAAATGTTGTACTATCAAAAGAGGTATAATAATTATTATTTGTTGGCCAGATTAAATCTGTTATTCCTCTACTTTGGATTTCATATTTAATTTCAACTTTATCAATTGATTGCTTAATATCTGCAATGTGAATGCCAAAAAAGCTCAATTTATATTCTTGAGACTTGGGAAAACATATTGAGATAATGAAAAAAAGAATAAGTTTCATCTTTTCCAATTAAACTTATTAAACAGACCTAAAATTCCAACAAAAGGTATATAAAAAGGTTGTAACATTGCCCAAAAAAAGTAGATTTTAATGTCAAAAGATTTTTCAAATAATTTTGACCCGAATAAAATAACGATTCCATCGACAATAATTTTAAATCCCCAAATAATAAACCCCTTTTTAAAAAGCATTATTGAAAACAGGATTAATAAATTTTTAAAAAAAGATACAATTAAAAACATAAAAAAAAGTGGATTGTTTTTAAAGTTAGATTTAGAATTTGACGACCACCTTATTCTTTGATTTAAAAACTCTTTGATAGAGTTCATTGCCTTTGTTTTTACGTGTGAATTTGGATCTATGTTAACATACCCTTTTTTCAAATTTGAAATTGCCTGCACCAAATACATATCGTCTCCAGAGATTTTATCTTTAACTGGTTCAAATCCTCCTATTTCTAAATAATCTTTTTTAAAATAAGCTAGGTTTTGTCCTGTCCCTGACCAATAAAGATTCCATCCTGCGGCTCCTGCATTTGCCGCTATGATCGCTAAAAAATCAAGTTTTTGATATTTTTCAAAAAAAGTTCCTTTTTTATCATCAATTTCAGAAAACCCAATAATAATTCCATTTTTATTAATCAGGCTATATGTCATACTTGCTACCCATAGGGGACCAACTCTGCAATCTGCATCAGTAGCTATTATTATTTCACCCCTTGACTCTTTTATTCCTAAATCAATTGCATGTTTTTTTGGGGTCATTTCTTTTGATTTTTTATCAATTTCAATGCTTTTTATAAATGAATAGTTTTCAGAAGCTTCATCAAGAATTTTTTGTGTGGAATCATTTGATCTATCATTTATAATTATTATTTCAAATTTTCCTAATGGGTATTCTTGTTTAATTAAATCGTTAATTAATGGAGGGAGATTACTTTCTTCATTTCTCGCAGCAATTATTACAGAAACAAATGGAAGTGTAACTGAATTTGAAATTGGGAGAATATTATGCTTGAATAGACCAGATATAATAAAAATGGTAAAAAAAAGATAAGCAGCTGTAAAAATTAATAGGAGGTAAAACATTTAAATCTGAAGTAATAGTTCTGCGATTAAAAAATATAGAAAAACACCTAATATATCTATACTGGTTGTTACAAATGGTCCTGTTGCTATTGCGGGGTCGATATCTAATTTTCTTAATGCTAAAGGTGTAAATGTTCCAACTCCAGTAGCGATAATCATTGATGAGCATATGCTCAAACCTACAACAACTCCAATTATTGGATTAGTATCTATAAAGCGAAACCAAGCAAAGATTCCAAGCATTATACCATATAAAACTCCAAGAATTAAACCTGCCTTAAGTTCTTTTAATATGGTTACTAATTCATTGCCAATTGTGATTCTTCCGGTTGCTATGCCTCTTACAATGATTGTAGAAGACTGCATTCCGATATTTCCTCCCATGCCAATAATTATCGGTATAAAAGAGGCAAGTACAATTATGTTTTCAAGTATGTTTTCAAAATTACCAATAACATAAGATGCAATAATTCCTCCAAACCAACTTGCTAAGAGCCAGGGAATTCTAATTTTTGCATTTTCCCAACTAGATTTTAATAAGATCTCTCTATCCTTCCCAGCACCGGCCATTTGTAAAAAGTCTTCTGTTGCTTCTTCTCTGATCACATCAACAACATCGTCAACTGTTACGATTCCAAGAAGAATGTTGTTAGCATCAACAACAGGAACCGCAAGATAGTTGTATTGCGCAACTATCTGGGCAACTTCTTCTTGGTCGGTTTCAGGCCTAACTTTGTGTACGTTTTTAACCATTATTTCCTTTAACTTCATTTCTGGATTTGTAGTTGTCAAGGCGCGAAGAGAGGTAATTCCAACTAAAGAATTGTCATCTTCGATTATATAAATGTAAAACACCATTTCTGCCTCTTTATGATCTTGTAAGGTTCGAAGAGCTTCTTGGCATGTAGTACTTTTATGTAAGGTGAAGACATCTGTCGCCATTAGGGCTCCTGCAGAATCTTCTGGATAGGCCATTATTTCTTCAATTTCTTCTTTTTCTTCCGATTTTAACTTATTTATTACTGATTCTGCTTGATCATTATTAAGAGCACCTAATATGTAGCTTTGCTCATTGGTAGAGGCACTTTGAATTAAATTTGCTATACGTTCAGTATCTTCTATTTTAAGAAGATTTGCAATAAAGAGATCATCTAACTCTGTTAAAAACTCAAGTGTATGTTCATTGTTTTTCATTAAAGAAAAAACTTCATGTTGTTGATCTTCATCAAAATAGCGAAAAACTATTGCTAGATCAGCAGGGTGCGTTTTTTTTATTAGTTTAATTAAATTTATGTCTGCGTGTCTTCTAAGCAAACGTAGAAAGGTATTTTTTAATATTATTATTTCATGTTTGAATATTTCTTTTTTCATTTTCCTACATGCTTGTTTGATTGATCTGTTTAAAACCAAAAAAGACACTAAAGCAAGCTAAAATTAAAATCCAAGGGGCAACATGTCCATTCCAGATATATAAATTATTTTGTTGTAAGTCCAACGAAGATAGCAAGAGAGCCATAAAGTTATTTAAGCTGTGTAAAATTAGTGGTGCTATTATGGATTTTGTTTTCCATGCTAGGAAACCTAATATAAGACCAAGAAAATAAATTTGAACAAACCAATATGGGTTCATATGGATTAATGAAAAAATTAATGCTGTAAACAATATTGCCTGAGTAATGTCTTTCCAATGTTTCTCAAGGATTTGTTGTAAAAACCCTCGAAAAATAATTTCTTCTCCTAATGGAGCTAAAATTACAACTGCGATGAACAATAAAATTGCACCCAAAAAAGAGTCGGGTTTTAACAAATAATTTAAATTTAAAACATACTCCGGTGTTGGGAAAAAAAGCTGAATAATTCTATCTACCTCATCGGATAAAATAATTAAGCCTGTTGAAAATAAAATAATAGGCTTTATTGTATTATATTTTAGAATCTTAAATCGAACTGAATGAAAGAAAGGTAGTTTTTTAAATTTTAAATAAACAATTAAAGGAACAACCATTAAACTTTGCCCAATTATAAAAGAAATAAAAGTAATAATTTTTTGATAAGATTTTGCATAATTCATACCAAGCCATGTTATGATTCCTCCTATGAAAAATGCAGAAAAAATTGATAGAAATACAATTATAAAAGCAGTTTTTGTTTCGGATATGTTTTTCATAAAATGTTTTTATATTTTCGAAAGTTGAGGTTGTTATTTTAGTTTGTTCATTAACAAATATATAAGAATTGATCCAGCCGTTGAAACATTCAGTGAATTACCAGATCCAAGTTTATTAATGAAAATAAAATCTTCAATGCAACCTAGGTTTTGATCTGATATTCCATGAGCTTCACTACCTAAAACTAAAACACATTTATTTGGGAATTCATAAGCACTAGCATTTTTACCACTTAAATCTGCAGCAATTATTTTATGGGTATTTTTGAATATGCTTAAATCAGTATTTGGGTATAGAGTCACTACAAAATGAGCACCCATTGCGGCACGAATTGTTTTTGGATTATATGGATCTGCACATTTAGGAGATAATGCAATATTCTTGATTCCAAACCATGCACAAGATCGGATTAAGGTGCCCATGTTACCAGGGTCAGATATTTTATCTAAGTATATCCATCTATCCATGGTTAATTTTATGCGATTTTGTTTTGGGATGTCACAAACTGCTAAAATTCCTTGTGGAGATTTAGTATTGCTAATTTTGAGGAGAGTTTTTTTATCTATTTTTTTTATTGTGGTCCCTTTCTTTAAGTATCTTTGGACCCAAGATTTATTTTCTTTAAGAAAATTATCCACACAAAAAATTGTACCAATGTTTGCATTATAGACTAAGGCACTTCTAACTATTCGTTTCCCTTCAATCACAAACTTATTATAAAACTTTCTATGTTTTGCATGTCTTAAAGAATGTATTGCTTTATAGCTGTCTTCAATCACACCATAATATTACATTTTTAAACATTAAAATATTAATAATTACTAGAAAGAAATATATTATATACCATTTCTGTCTTTGTCTAATTCTGTTCAAACCGGTAATTTTATTCTATATAAATTGTGTTTTTTAAATGAAAAATAAATTGCCTAAACAAAATATAAACTTCTCAGAGTGGTATACTCAAATTGTAAAGAAGGCTGGATTAGCAGACTACGGACCGGTTAAAGGTACAATGGTCATAAAACCATATGGATTTCAGCTATGGGAGAATATAAAAGACTCATTTGATTCAATGATAAAAAAGACAGGGCATGTTAATGCATATTTTCCTCTATTCATTCCCAAATCTTTTTTAGCTAGAGAAGCAGAACATGTTGAGGGTTTTGCAAAGGAATGCGCAATAGTTACTCATACAAGATTAAAAAATGATAAAAAAGAAGGAATTGTAGTTGACCCAAACTCAAAATTAGAAGAAGAGATAATTGTAAGGCCTACTTCTGAAACAGTCATATGGTCTATGTATAAAAAATGGATCCAATCCTATAGAGACCTTCCAATTTTAATTAATCAATGGGCAAATGTTGTTAGGTGGGAAATGAAAACACGTCTGTTTTTGCGAACTAGTGAATTCCTTTGGCAGGAGGGTCACACTGCTCATGAAACTAAAGAGGAAGCAAAAAAAGAGACACTTGATATTCTTGAATTGTATCGTCGATTAGCAGAAGATCATTTAGCGGTACCTGTTTTTACTGGTGTTAAGACAGACTCTGAAAAATTTGCTGGAGCAGAAAAAACGTACTGCATTGAAGCAATGATGGGTGATAAAAGAGCATTACAGGCCGGGACATCTCATAATCTTGGTCAAAATTTTGCAAAAGCTTTCGATGTTAAATTTCAGACAAAAGACAATAAAGAAGAATTTGTTTGGGCAACAAGTTGGGGGGTTAGTACTAGGCTCATTGGGGCTGTAATTCTTACACACGGTGATGATAAGGGACTTCGGTTGCCACCTAAAATTGCTCCCGTGCAAATTGTTATTGTACCAATATCAAAAAATGATGAGGATAAAAATGCGATAAAATTATTTTTAAACCCTATTGTAAAGTCATTAAAAATCTTAGGGATAAGGAGTCATGTAGATTGGACTAATAATACACCTGGATATAAATTTAATGAATGGGAAATGAAAGGCGTTCCTCTTAGAATGGAAGTAGGGCCAAGAGATATTAAAAATGATAAAGTTGTATTAGTTAGAAGGGATTTAGAAGAAAAAATATTTTTATCAAAACAAGATGTTTTGAGTACTGTTCCGCAATTATTAGAAAAAATTCAAAATAATCTTTTTACTCAAGCTAAGAAATTCAGAGATGTAAATACTCATTCTGTATCAACATATGATGAATTTTGTTCTCATATGAAATCAGGTGGTTTTGTTCGTTGTGGTTGGGACGGATCATCCAAAACTGAATTAAAGATTAAAGAAGAGACGAAGGCTACTATTAGATGTATTCCTTTTGACGAAAAACCTGAAGGATTACGCTGTGTTGTTTCTGGGAAGCCGGCTAAACATGAAGTAATATTTGCAAAGGCTTATTAGGCTACAATAATTTGATAGTAAATACTTCCGCTATTGTATTAAAATCTTTTTCTTATGGTGAATCTTCTTTGATAGCTAGATGTTTCTCTGAAAAAAATGGGAAAGTAAGTCTTATCGTTAAAGGAGCAAAAAAAAACAAATCACCAAAAGCGCCATATTTTCAACCGCTTTGTTATATAGATATAATATATAATCACAAATTGAATAAAGATCTACAAATTTTATCCAAAGTAAATTTTCGTCAATACTGGTCTAAAATTCTAGATGATCTCTACAGGGTATCTTTAGCTATATCTATCTTAGAGTTAACAGATAAAACCATGTCTGATAATGATCCGCACCCATCACTTTTTTTAACTTTAAAAGAAGTTTTAAAAGCTTTTAATAATGACTTGATTGATCCGAAGACTTTATTTTGGTTTTATGAGTGTGCTTTATTAAATAATCTTGGATTTCAGCCAAATTTAGAAGACCCTAAATTGCCAGGTCTAATCTTACCAAACATTAATAACGATTCTAATTGCATTGTGTCTCTTTCAACTTTGCTATCTGGAAATATAAATCAACTTCAAAAAATAAAAGTCTCAAAAGAAACGAGCAGCTTGATAAGTGATTATTTATGGAGTTTAATAGATTATCACTTTGAAGGATTATCTTCAATAAAATCCTTCAAAGTTGTAAAAAAATTATTATCATGAATCTTTTGGCTTTATTTTATGCATAGATTTTCGGTTAAATAAAATATACAGACAGATGAAATATCAATTTCAATCCAACCCTGGGCAGCTTTCTTATAAGCCTTCACTTTTCACAGATGCCATAAAAACATTGATATCTATTAACTTTGCCATTTTTATTTTGCAGAGTATTTCTAGTTCTGAAATAATGTTTTTTTCCAATTTTGGCTTAGTACCTAAGCTGGTATGGTCACAGTTGAAAATTTGGCAACCATTTACCTATATGTTTTTTCATGGTGATATCTGGCATGTACTTATAAATATGTTCGTTCTTTGGATGTTTGGGTCTGAATTAGAACGAGCATGGGGCAAAAAAAACTTCTTACATTTTTATTTTATAACAGGAGTAGGATCTGGATTGGGTACAATGCTTTTTGGGTTGCAATCAACGATTCCAATTGTAGGCGCAAGTGGAGCCATATATGGTGTTCTTCTTGCCTATGGTGTTATGTTCCCGAACAAAACAGTGTATCTTTATGGAATTATTCCAATTAAGTCTTTTTGGTTTGTTATTGGAATAGGGGTAATTGCATTCTTTTCATCGTTTAATAATTTTACTAATGTTAGTCATTTAACACATCTTTTTGGGATGATAATCGGTTATCTATATTTAAAGAGGCCAATCCACTTTCGATCATTATGGTTTTCAGTTTTTAAAAAGGTTTTAGAATATAGAATCCAAAGCCAAGAAAAAGAGATATCTCGCTCGGTTGAAATGGAAAGGGATTTAAACTCTATATTGGATAAAATAAATAGGGAAGGTTTCAAAAGTTTAACACAAGAAGAAGAAGAAAGGTTGTATAAAAACAGCAAAAATCTATCAAAAGATAAAAAGAAAGATTAATATTTTGCTTCGGATTATTCTTTACTCTAGAATTAATATTGTTAATACATTGAAAAATAAAACAATTCAATAAGACATGGCCTCAGAAAAAAAAAGTAATGGTAAAGATCTCGGTACTCCAATAGGCATTTTTGCGGGTGCTGTTATTATTCTTAGCGGGATTGCCTTGCAAGAAACATCAGCAAACTTCATCCAAAAATTAAGATGGTTTGGAAGCACATCTTCTCTCTTTATTGTAATTGGCAGTACCTTTGCAGCTGCTATGGTAGCAATCCCTTTTAACAGTATAAAAACGATACCTGCAGTGATAGGAATTACAGTGAGATCTTTAGCTTTTGACTATCTTGCCGTCATCGATAAAATGTTAGAGCTAGCAGCAATTGGAAGAAAGGATGGTTTGTTTGCATTAGAAAAGCATGCTAGAGAAATCGAAGATCCATTTTTTTCAAACTATCTTGAGCAAGCTACATTTGAAAGGGATGCAAAAAAGCTTAAGGCTAATATGGACATGGAGATGAATAATATCATGAGTCGCCATGAAGCAGGAGCAGAATTATTTACTTTTATGGGTACATATGCACCTGCATTCGGCA
>JAYPLH010000229.1:0-3185 GCA_038365355.1 Fidelibacterota bacterium | reverse complement strand
ACCGCACCCATAAACATTTTATGAATGTATAATTCAGTGAGAACTCCGCATTTATAGGTCTTATAAGACCTAGATAATTTTATATTATATCCTTTACCTAAAGCAAGAGGTAATTGAAAGTATTTAAGTGTTTATATATTAGGATTTATGAAAATGAAAAAGTTGGTATAGCTATTCTTTAATATTTTGTAAATTTAATTTCAACATTTGAGGTAATTTGATGAAGTTTTTTGTATTGATAGGAGTTTTAGTGATGAGTTCGTGCAGTGATACAGTAGTTAAACCAGTCCCTAAAAAAGAGCCTTATGAGATAATAACTCATGGACATAAAAGAGTTGATGATTATTATTGGATGAGGTTGACTGACGAACAAAAAAAATCCAAAACCCCTGACGAACAAACAAAAGAAGTAATTAATTATATTGATCAGGAAAATAATTATACTCAAAAGAGTCTTTCCCACACAAATTCATTGCAAAAAACGTTGTTTGATGAAATAGTGGAAAGAATTCCTAAAGATGATGAAACCGTACCCTTTTTAGAGAATGGATTCTTTTATTACTCTCGCTACGAGGAGGGGAAAGAATATGCTATTTATTGTAGAAAAAAAGGATCTCTTGATGCTAAAGAACAAATTATTTTAGATGGGAATGAATTATCTAAAGGCTATGATTATTTTTCAGTTGGTAGTAGGTCTGTTAGTCCCAATAATGAATGGTTGGCATATGGACTGGATACTCTTAGCAGGCGATTTTACACTATTTATTTTAAAAATTTAGTTACAGGAGAAATTTTAGAGCATTCTATTCCTAACACCTCAGGTTCTGTTGCTTGGGCGAATGATAATAAAACAGTTTTTTACACTTCAAAAAATAAAGTAACGCTATTATCTGAAAAAATATTTAGACATAATTTAAATACTAGTTACGAAAATGATGTTTTAGTTTACGAAGAAACAGATAGTGAATTTTACACTGGAGTATATAGATCAAAATCAGGGAAATTTATTATTATTTGGAATAGTAGTACACTGGTAAGCGATTACCATATTCTTAATACGGATAATCCAAATGGGAACTTTATTTCTTTTACTCCTAGAGGGGAAAAGCATGAATATGATATAGCGCACTATTCTGATAAGTTTTACATCATGACCAATTTGAATGCTAAAAATAATCGTTTGATGGAAACACCAGATGATGCAACGGATATTTCTAATTGGAGAGAAATTATTCCGCATAAAAAAAATGTTCATTTATTAGATATGGAAATTTTTGAGAATTATTTGGTCCTTAACCATAGAAAAAATGGTCTAAGAGGAATAAGAATAATTAACCAAGCAAACAAAAAAAATAATATTTTAGACTTTAATGAAAATACATACGCTGCATTTTTTTCAACGAATAAGGAATTCAATACAAATATTCTTCGGTACAGCTATAGCTCTTTAGTTACTCCATGGTCTACATATGACTATAATATGGAGACAGGAGAAAAGACTCTACTGAAACAAGATAGAATTTTAGGAGGATATGATCAAAAAAACTATTTTTCTGAAAGATTATACGCAAAATCAAGAGATGGGGAAAAGATACCGGTTTCAATAGTTTATAATAAAAATTATAAGGAGGATAATCCCCAAAATCTTTTACTTTATGGATATGGATCATATGGTTCTACTATAGATCCTTATTTTAATTCAGCAAGGATAAGTCTTTTGGATAGAGGGTTTATTTTTGCAATTGCTCATGTTCGGGGTAGTCAGATTTATGGAAGGCAGTCTTATGAAGATGGGAAGCTTTTAAAGAAAAAGAATACTTTTAACGATTTTATAGATGCAGGTAAATTTTTAGTTTCATCAGGATATACTAATAAAAACAAGTTGTTTTGTTCTGGAGGTAGTGCTGGAGGGCTATTAATAGGAGCTGTTATTAATATGGAGCCTGATTTATGGAAAGGTGCAATTGCTTCAGTACCTTTTGTAGATGTAGTTACAACCATGTTGGATCCTTCAATACCCTTAACATCCAACGAATGGGATGAGTGGGGAGATCCTAGAGAAAAAGATTATTATGATTATATGCTATCTTATTCTCCATACGATCAAGTTAAGGAAAGAAAATATCCTAATCTTTTAGTTACCTCTGGATTTTTTGATTCTCAGGTTCAGTATTTTGAGCCACTTAAATGGGTTGCTAAACTTAGAGAGCATTGGCATGGAGAAAATAAGTTATTTTTGCATATGGAAATGAATGCTGGACACGGAGGTAAATCTGGAAGGTTTAGGAGATACAGAGAAGTTGCTTTAGAATATGCTTTTTTACTAGATCTTTCTGGTGAAAAATAGTGATTTACAGAAGGTGGGAGTTTTTTGATATAAAAATTATCTCACGTAATAAAACTTTTAATACCCCAGTTGCAGGTATTGCAAAGAGCATCCCCAGTGGTCCCATTAATGTTCCGCCTATAATTAATACAATCATAACTATCATCGGATGAAGTCCAACACTTTCTCCTATAACTAAAGGAGTTATAAAGTTGTTATCTATTTGTTGCACTACAATAAACATTAATATTATATCAAAAATAAAAAATGGAGATGGAACTATATTAAAGATATAATGTGAAAAGGCAGATTCGTCTCCAACATTGTTCATTATAGTTATCAATATTGCTGGGACCATTCCTATAAAAGGGCCAACCATTGGAATTAGGTTTGCTAAACCTGCAATGATCCCAATAAAAATTATTAGAGTAATGTTCGCACCAACTTTATTCAAAATAAATAAACCTATAATTGATAAAATAGCAACGCTACTTGCCGCAAGAATTTGTCCTCTTAGATATTTTGAAATCTGTTTTTCAATATTATAAATGGTACGCAGACCAATTTCTAGATATTTGTTAGGGATGAATCGAACTAATGATCTTTTAAAATCATGATATTCAATAAGTAAAATGATTGTAAAAACTAAAACTATAAAAGTAATAAATATAAAATTCCCAGCAGAACCAAGTAATGCCAAGATGTTTTGGAAAATATTCACCAAGAAGTTTTTAGCCATTAAGATTACTTTATCACTATCTGGTACTAAATTATTGAAAAATTCTGGAAGTAGTAATTTTATTTCTGTTGAGAGATTTTCAACTGCAATAGCAAAATTATCTTTTTGAATTTTGTTAGA
>JAYPLH010000228.1:0-3194 GCA_038365355.1 Fidelibacterota bacterium | reverse complement strand
ATTCATAAAAAATGTGGTTTTTTCCCGAATATTTAATGGTGTTTGGAAATTTAAATCTCCAAGATGGAAGGGATATATTTTATTTCCCTTATCTTGCCATTCTTTTGCCTCTGCAGAAACAGAAAAAGCTGTTTCGGTTCCTAATTTTTTTAATTGATTGTTCAAAATGATCATGACATAAGCTTCCCAAGAGCTAATTTAATAACCTCTTCTAATCTACCTTGCATTAATCCATCCTTTTCAAGTTCATTGCATATTTTTTTAGCATGATGTTCCTTATATCCTAAGGCTATAAGTGCATTAATTACATCACTAAACAAACTAGATATTTGTTTTTCTTCAGCAATACCAAGTTGATCGCTATCGGTATCTATAAACTTTTCTTTAAGTTCTATTATAATACGCTTAGCAGTTTTTGATCCTACTCCAGGAATCCTTGTAAGGCTAGGTACATCACCAGCAATAATACTATTTTTAAGATTATCAGTACTGATTCCAGATAATATAGTAAGGGCAAGTTTTGGTCCTATCCCGCTAATGGATATAAGTAGAAGGAAAGTTTGCCTTTCAAGTCTGTTTCCAAAACCATAAAGTTCTAAAAGATCTTCTCTTACATTCAAAAAAGTAAGAATTTGAATCTCTTTACCAATTGCAGGTAATGATTCTATAGCATTAACGGACATGTTTATTTCTAATCCGATTCCATTTACAACTAGGATAACGGAATTGGAACCTTTTTTTTCAATTAGACCTTTGACTCTTTCAATCATTTAAAGCGAGCCTGATTTAAACAACAAATACCTACTGCGATGGCATCTGAAACATCTGTTGTACCGGGTATCTCTTTTAAATTTAAAATTTTCATAACCATATATTGAACTTGTTCTTTTGAGGCACCTCCATTTCCACAAACAGACATTTTTACTTTCCTAGGGGCATATTCAAAAATATCAATGTTCGCTTGTGCGGCAGCTATAATCATTGCACCTCTTGCTTGTCCAAGAATCATAGCTGTTTTTACATTTTTACTGTAAAACATATCTTCAATGGAAAAAATATCCGGAGAAAATTTATTAATAATTAACTCAACCT
This sequence comes from Fidelibacterota bacterium, assembly GCA_038365355.1. GTDB lineage: Bacteria > Fidelibacterota > Marinisomatia > Marinisomatales > UBA1611. Next base: position 2,102 of record JAYPLH010000228.1, on the reverse strand, counting down.
CCTCAAAAAGATAGTTTAAACGCAAAGGTAAATTATCGCTGACTTTTGGATTAATTGTACCACTTGCGATAAGTGATAATCTATTAATATTCGAATCAATAATTCCAAATCCCGTTGTTCTTATTCCTGGATCAATACCTAATACTCTCAATAAATCCTCAATAAAATGAATTATTCAATTTCTAAGTTTGAAAAAAGTTTATTTACATCATCATTGTTTTCTAAACTAGTTAAAAGATTTATAACTTTTTCAGATTTTGATCTTTCTAGTTTTTGCGAAGTTTTAGAAAGCATTTCATAATCAGCAGATTTAATAACACAACCCTTTTCCTCAATAACATTTCGAACTTCCATTAATAGTTCAAAAGGAGTAGTGACAATGTATCCATCATCATATTCTTCAATATCTTCAGCACCAGCTATTAACACAAGATCAAACAAAGCATCAAAACCTAATAAACTATTTTCAAAGATGATTTGTCCTTTTTTTTCAAACATCCAGGATACGCTTCCTGTTTCACCTAAACTGCCTCCAAATTTTGTAAAGGCATGTCTTAATTCAGCTACAGATCTATTTTTATTATCTGTAATTACTTCAACAATAATAGCTACACCATTAGGTCCATATCCTTCATAAATAATTTCCTCATATGAAACACCTTCTAACAGTCCTGTTCCTTTCTTAATGGCTCTATCAATTTTTTCAGAAGGCATATTATTTGACTTTGCATTATTAACAGCTTTTCTTAATCTAGGATTAGATTCTAAATCTCCGCCTCCTAATCTTGAAGCAATACTAATTTCTCTAATCAACTTAGTAAAAATTTTTCCACGTTTTTGATCCTGAGCACCCTTTCGATGCTTAATATTTGACCATTTACTATGACCTGCCATTTAAAAATCGTCCTTACTCTTTAGGTTTATATAAATATTTTTGTTCTATTCTGCTACGAACAATCCAAATATTTTTAAAACCTTTTCGGCTCAATTTTTTTTTAACATTTTCCGCTTCATATTTTTTACTAAAATTTCCATATTGTATTTTGTAAAGCGGTGCGTCAAATATTACATATAGTGAATCATCCATCTTCTTTTTATACTTTTCAAATACACTATTTGCTTTTTCAGAAGATGAGGTTTCAAATACTTGAATACGAAATCCATCACGAGTAGTTGCTCTAATATCTTTTAGACTATCAAGAACTTTAATTTGGGAAGTTCCGTATATGCCATCTAAAACTTTTGGAGCAAGCGGAATTGGATCCCTTACCGTACTCATGTCAAACCAAAATAACGAATCTTGTGCAAATAATGTATTAAAACAAATTATTAAATATCTTATCTTCATTTCATTTTTCTTAGAGCGTTGGATAAAACCCAACCTTTTTTACCATCGATCAAAATAATTTCTGACCAATTATTTTTTTCTTCTAGTACTTCTACGACACTTCCTTCATTTATTTGAAATAAAACCTTGTTATCTCCAAAAAATGGACCAGATTGAGCATCCGATTTTCCAACTATAATTGCTTCATTACTAATTCTTTTTCTTTCAAAAGCCATATCTAGAATTACAGCATGAACTGTTATTATAACAGTCAATAGTATTTGAAAAATACCTTTTGATAAAACATTTTTTTTCCCAGAGAAACTTTGCTTAATCCATAGAAGAGAAAAGATAAAAAATAAAATTCCTCCTACTAAAATAAATTCAAACATAGTCATAGATGATTTTATTTTTCTATAAAAATCGTGAAGAATAAATAATGGAGGAGAGTTAATTCGATCTATTTTTTTTGCCTCCGCAATTTTAAGATTGTGAATTATATCTTTATCCCTTGGACTAAATTTATTTGCATGCTTGTAAGCCCAAATTGCATGACCGATATCCCCCGACCTGTAATATGCATTTCCAAGATTATAAAACACTGTACTATTCTCTTGCCCACTATCGATAATTTTTTCGTACAGTTCAATTGATTTCTTATACTTTTTGCTAATAAAGAGATCATTTGCTTCGGTGAACAATTTATTTATATCCATACTGTAGGAGCATGAAATTACCATTAAAAAAATCAAGAGACTTTTGCTCACCTGAAGAC
>JAYPLH010000227.1:0-3209 GCA_038365355.1 Fidelibacterota bacterium | reverse complement strand
ACAAAATATAGGAAAAAATAAGCCTGAGGGAGAAGCTCCTCCTGGCAAGGTCTGGTCAGCAGAGCATGGACACTGGCACGATGCAAAAAACCCTCATGATGCTTATTCAGCAGATATGAAGAAGAATGGGGGTCAATTTCAAAGAAAAGGTGAGGCACCTCCTGGCAAGGTCTGGTCTCCAGAGCATGGACACTGGCATGATAAAAAGTAAAAATATTTAAACCTTACGTCTGTGGGGTTTTTTTGTTTGCATTATGATAAGTAGATTCTTCCATGCTAAATAGATTAATATTAATACTATTTATAGGATTAGTTTATGGGGATGGTGACAAAATAACTAATCCACTTCTGAAAGAGCTTCATGCTTATGCAGATTCTTTGTCTCTAGAAATACCTCTTGGATCCAGTGTATACATCGCAGACCATACAGACTTTGGAGGTCTTTCAAGTTATTTTGGAGGCTTTGTTGCAGATCAATTGTATAACCATTTATCGTCGAATGACGATTTCACAATCCTTGATAGAAACCCTGTTCAAATAATTTTAGATCAGCAAAATCTTCAGGCATTAGATATAATGGATGAAAGGGTAGCTAAAATGTTCATGGATGTGGTTTCTGCTGAGATTGTTGTCTTTGGAACAATCACTGAATTTGCCAATAAAATTAATATTAATAGCAAAGTAGTATCTCTGAATGATCTAGAAATAATCTCCACTGCTAGATATTCAATAAAAAAAACCAAAAGTATTGCCAGTCTGGTGGCAAATGTCTATACAAAAAACAAACAGGATGAAGAAAGGCTCGAAAAGGATAAACAGGAAATATATTTAAGTATAGATAATCAGAACAAAAAATTAAACGAAGACTTAGAGAAGTTTAAAAATGAAAAGTTGGCAATTATTAAGCGTGAATATGATATTCGGGTTAAAAATTTGGAATTAGAGGAGGAAAAAATTATAAAATCTTTTTCTCTTGACTACCAGGATATAATTAAGGAATTGATTAATCAGAAAAGTCAAAACAGTGACCTATATTCATCTGAGCTTACAAAAGAATTGTTTAGTCTGGAGACAGAGTTCAAAGAAAAAAAAGCTGAACTAGCATCTTTGAAAAAAAAGAGAGAACAAATATCTACGCTTGATGCAGATATTGAAGCGCTCCATGAAGAAATAGATAAAGTTAGTGGAAAACTTTCAATTTTAAAAATGGGTATGACAGATGAAGATGTAACCCAAATTATGGGACCAAGATTTAATTATGATGGAAGATGTGGAAATTTTGGGAAATATGTTTTAGTATTTACAAATAACACCTTGATTAAGGCCTGTAAAATTGGTGAAATATATACCCAGTTCGGAGAATATGCGGTTGTAAATGACTGTGAAGACTGTGATGACATGGAAGTCAAGAACCTTCTTAAATATTAATTGTTTCCTTTAAAAGATTCTATCTAACCCAAAAATTTGTTTCTTGGTATTTTTTCAATGTCGCTAAAAAATTTAGTAATTTTTGTTATCATTCAATTTTGTATTTCTTTTGTGGAAGCTAAAATAGTTCATGATTTCTCTGAAGATTCAAGTCTTCGTAATTGGAGAGTTATTGATGATGGAGTAATGGGAGGACGCTCTCAAGGATCTTTGAGGATAAACTTTGAAGGACATGGTGTATTTAGCGGTTTTATTTCTCTTGAAAATTATGGAGGATTTAGTTCCATTAGGTATAATACAACACCTATTAATGTAACTGGATATGATTACATATCTATTAAGGTCTTTGGCGATAACAAGGAATACCAACTAAGAATTAAATCAGATTATTATGATAGGCATGTATATTCAAAACCATTTTTCGCAAAAAACGAATGGCAGGAGATTTCAATACCACTTGGTAAAATGAAACCTCAGTTTCGTGGAAGAAAGCTAAGAATGGGCAACTTTAATGAAAAATCAATTGTTGAAATAGGTATTTTGATAGGAAATAAAGTCGAAGAAGATTTTACATTGTTTATAGATAGTATTTCTCTTGAATGAAGCATTATTTTGGCCATTATAATCCTTTCCTTAATTAAATACTTTATAACATAGTTTTTTCTAATGACTTCCAAAAAACAATATAAAACAGAAAAACCTTTGCATAGTGTTTTGTTTAATATTTTTATCCCAGTACTTATACTAAAAAACGGAAATAAATGGCTAGATAAATATCTTGGAGATACTGAAAATATTCACAAATGGATAGATCATTTAGATTATCCTTCCTTAGTTTTCGCCATAGCATTGATTTTCCCACTAGCATATTTTATCTATGATTTTATCACCAGAAAGAACATAAATGTAATTTCAATACTCGGCTTTATAAATATTCTTTTGACTGGTGGGATCGGGGTATTTGGATCAAAATTGGGTCTTACCAAGAATTGGTTTATCTTGAAAGAAGGTTTACTTCCGCTTGTAATAGGATTTTCCCTTTTTTTGATGAGTATTTTTAAAAAAGAATCTTTTTATAATATATTTTTAAATGAATTGATGTTCAATAAAGATAAAATTATAAATTCTATCGATGATAACTTAAAAAGTGAATTTGATAGAGTTTTAAAAGTAACCGGATATTATTTTATATCTGGATTTGTAGTAAGCTCAATAATTCAATTTCTTCTTGCATCTATCATAGTTGTTTCAAACCCAGGAGACACATCTTTTAATGAAGAGGTTTCTACAATGACTTGGGTTAGTTATATAGCTGTTTTATTACCGACGATGATCATTTTAGGCAAAGGATTTATAGATTTAATATCCGGTATAGAAAAGTTAACTGGCATGAAAAAAGAAGAATTTTTGAATACTTAATATAGACTATATCATTTTACTCATTAGTTCTTTCAATATTTTTGATGCTAATACGGCCGTTGTATTCTGAAAGTCTTTTTTTGGATTATATTCAACGATATCGCCCCCAACAACTTCACCATTATCAGTTGAAAGAATAGTTAATAAATCTCTAGTAGATAATCCTCCCGGTTCAGGATGTGATACACCTGGCGCAAATGCGGGATCCAAAGCATCAAGGTCAATTGAGACATAAACGGGTCCATCAAAATCAAATTGCATAGTGGAATCAAATTGTCCCATATGGATTACTTGTACATTATATTTTTTGGCTTGCTCTCCTTGATGCGCATTCATTGTCCGTCTACCAACCTGGGTTAATT
>JAYPLH010000226.1:0-3218 GCA_038365355.1 Fidelibacterota bacterium | reverse complement strand
CAAATACTTTTGATTGGAACTGTATACCTAGGATATAATTAAATGGATAAAATATTATTATTTGTAAAAGATTTTGAATTAGGAACAAAAATTTCTTCAGCATGTGTTGATTTAGGTTACTCTGTGGATTTCTCAGATGAGGATACCGATCCAGATTCTTTTAAAAATGATATTTTAGTAGCCTTTGTAGATTTAGATGAAAATGTTTTTGCTTCTGTAGGTCTAGTTTCAGAATTAAAAAGAAAAAATTTAAAAGTGATTGGAATTATGAAAAAAATAAAAAACCGGGAACGTTCAAAATTGCAATCAGCAGGATGTGAAATCATTTTTCCAAAGTCAAGCGTTGTAAAAAATATTCCTAAATTATTGGATGAACTTTCATTTTAGTTTTATTTTCAAATGTATGACTTAAATAAAGAAAAAGATTTAATTAACTTTTTTAGTTAAAAAACAATCAAAAATATATAACTGATAAAAATATTTTTAATTTTAAAATATTATTTCATTTGAATGATACTAACCCAGACATAAAACAAATATTCGAGAATAAAATATGGCAAATCCAATCTTAACAAAAAAATATCATTTTTGCGCATCTCATAAATATGGTAATGAGCATTGGAGTGAAGAAAAGAATTATGAGGTTTTTGGAAAGGATTATAACAATCATGGTCATAACTATATTTTAGAGGTATCCATGACTGGACCTGTAAATCCTGATACTGGATGGTTAGTTGATCTTGGACATGTTAATGAGATTGTTAAATCTAATGTTGTTAATATTCTTGACCATTCTCAAATAGAACAAGATATCCCATGGTTTAAAGGCAAACAACCTTCTTCAGAAGTTATTGTAGTTTGGATATGGGAGCAAATTTCTAAATATCTTAAAGGAGCTGAACTTTATAGGATAAGATTAGTCGAGACTCATTCTATTCATACAGATTATTATGGCCCTGAGAAATAATGAATTTTAAGGAACAATTCTATATTTTTCTTTCTGCAATTTTTATAGCATCTCTTGTAACATGTAATTTAATTGCAAATAAATTTGTTACGGTTGATTTAGGTTTTAAGGTCTTCATTGTCTCAGCAGGTATTTTACCGTATCCATTAACATTTCTTGTTACAGACTTAATTTCAGAACTGTATGGACAAAAAAAGGCAAATCTTGTTGTTTTCTCTGGATTTGTAGCATCTATGTTTGTACTGTTATTTTTATGGCTTGGTGGACAGTTTAATGCAATTCCTAGCTCAATAGTGAATGATGATATTTACAATTCAGTTTTTCAAAATGCATGGAGGATCATAGCTGCATCCATGATTGCATATTTATTTGCCCAATTTATTGATGTAAGGATTTTTCATTTTTGGAAAAGGTTAACCAATGGTAAGCATTTATGGCTAAGAAATAATGGCTCTACAATTGCATCTCAGTTAGTAGATACTACCCTAGTCATTATGATCCTATTTGTAGGAGTTTGGGAATCAGACCAGATTATTTCTGCTATAATTGATGGCTGGTTATTTAAGATGTTAATGGCTGCAATTGACACTCCAATTATCTACGGTATAATTCATTTATTAAAAGGGAAAATCGATATAGCAAAACATTAGGAACGATAAAATGATTGGTAAAATAGAAGAAATCACAAAACAACTATTAGAAGAGATTGGAGAAGATCCAAATCGAGAAGGCTTAATTAAGACACCCAATAGAGTATCAAAAGCTTGGGAGTTTTTTTCAAAGGGTTATAAAGAGAACCTAGACATAATTATAAATGGTGCTATTTTTGAAGAAGATGCAAGGGATATGGTTATTGTCAGAGATATTGAATTTTTTTCATTATGTGAACATCATTTGATTCCCTTTTTTGGGAAAGCACATGTTGGATATATACCAAATGGAAAAGTAATAGGTCTTTCAAAAATACCTCGAATAATTGATATGTTTTCTAGAAGATTACAAGTACAGGAGCGTCTTACACATCAAATTGCAGACGCGATAAATAGTGTTTTGAATCCCAAAGGAGTTTCAGTAGTAATGGAAGGCCGACATATGTGTATGCAAATGAGAGGAGTTGAAAAACAAAATAGTTTTACTTCAACAAGTGCTATGTCTGGACAGTTTAGAAAATCTGCAGAAACCAGATCGGAATTTTTATCCATAATTAATAGAAGGACAGACTAGTTGTTTGACTTTGACTTAGCAGTTCTTGGTGGCGGACCTGGAGGGTATGTTGCCGCAATTAGAGCAGCGCAGTTAGGGAAAAAAGTTTGTATTATAGAAAAAGATAAATTAGGCGGGGTATGCCTTAATTGGGGATGCATACCTACAAAAGCGTTATTAAAAAATGCCGAGGTATATCAAACTGTAAAAAAAGCAGAAATGTATGGAATTGATATAAAGGGAGTCTCTATAGATTTTAAAAAAAATGTAGATAGAAGTAGATCCGTTGCGAAACAGTTAAGTAAAGGTATTGAATTTTTAATGAAAAAAAATAGCATTACTCATTTTTCTGGATTTGGAAAACTAGAATCAAAAAACTATATAAACATAATTCAAAAAAGTAGGAGTAAGCAAATATCGGCTAAGAACATAATAATTGCAACTGGAGCAAAACCAAAGACTTTTCAGAATATAAAGATCGATGGAAAGTATATTATAGGTTCAAAAGAGGCTTTAAATTTAATTGAAGTACCAAAAAAAATTATTATAGTGGGATCTGGGGCGATTGGATGTGAGTTCGCTTTTTATTTTAATAGTTTTGGGGCAGATGTGGAGATAATTGAAATGCAAAAAAGAATTTTGCCCATGGAGGATTCTGAAATATCTGTTGCCTTAAAAGATAATTTTATATCTTCGGGAATCAAAGTTCATAACAACTCTAAAGTTCAGAGCGTAGAAAAATTAAAAACTAAAATAAAAGTAAATGTCATAACAGAAAGTGGAAGTTCGCAAATTGATGGAAACGTTGCTTTATTAGCAATTGGCGTTGAAGGGAATATTAATAATATCGGATTACAAGATATTGGAGTTCAATCTAAAAATGATTCTATCAGTATTAATAATTATTGCCAAACCAATATATCGAATATTTATGCCATTGGTGATGTTGCCGGTCCACCATGGTTAGCTCATAAGGCATCGGCACAAGGACATATGGTTGCGGATCTTATATGCGGGAAACGTGTTCATGAAATTGATTATTTTAATG
>JAYPLH010000018.1:0-18808 GCA_038365355.1 Fidelibacterota bacterium | reverse complement strand
TAAATTTAAAATTTTATTTATCATTTGACTTCCCATGGACTATTCAAAAAGTTTTAACCTTGGTTAAACCAAAAAAAGTAATATTCGCAACTTATGATATATGGCCAAATTTTGTATGGTTTTGTAAAACAAAAAATATACACTTAAATGTTATGTCTGCAAAAATTGGACATCATTCTATAAAATATAGACCGGTTATTATGAATTTTTATAAAAGTCTATATAAGCTTTTTGACACAATATATACTATTACAGAAAAAGATAAAAATAGGTTTGAAAGAATGCTTGGATGTAAAGTTAAACCAGTTATTTCAGCGTTAGGAAATCCTCGTTTTGATAAAATCTTTAATGAATCTAAAGAATTTATTGAAAGTAAGCCTACAATAAAGGATAGAGAACAAATTATTTTGATTGGTAGTAGTCACTCTAGAGATGATTTAATTTTAATTCCGGCATTAATTAATTTGATGACTGATTTTCCTGATCTTAGGATAATTCATGCTCCACATGAACCAAACCATAATTACATAAGAAACATTAAAGATACTTATTCAAAATTTGGCCATGACTCCATTATATTGGAAGACTTAGAAAGTATAGAATCTTCTAAAGAAGATATTATTATTGTTGGGGAGGTGGGTTTCCTATCCAAGTTATATTGGTTGAGTATAATTACTTATATTGGTGGTGGATTTTCATCTGGAATTCATAATATTATGGAGCCAGCAGTTGCTTCAAACCCTGTTGTTTTCGGTCCTAGACATCAGAAGTTTAGTGAGGCAGAACAAATCATTAAGTTAGGTGGTGGTTTTTGCGTATATGATAGTAATACAGTTGAGAGTACATTTAAAAAATTATTATCAGATCAACCATTATTAGAGAAATCTGGAAAAGCATCATTCAATCTCATATTAAAAAATACAGGATCAAGTGAAAAAATAATCAATGGTATATTATTGGACTAAATTAAGATTTTCAAATAAAATGGTCTTATTGAAGAACTATACTTAGCTAAATGCAATTTAAGAGTAAGATAATTAATGATCCTTCACGAGTAATAACTCTTGCTAATTTTATCAGCCTTTTTAGAGCATTTTTAGCAATTCCGATTATTTATTCAATGGTATATCCTAATTGGAATTGGCTAACTGGAATTTTGATTTTAATTGCTATTCTTTCGGATGCTCTTGATGGTTATTTTGCTAGGAGAGCAAAAGCAGTTACACATTTTGGTAAATGGCTTGATCCTGCTGCTGATTTCATCGTTATTATTTCGATCCTAGTATATTTAGTAGGAATTAATCAATTTCCTACATGGTTTTTTGTTTTTTATTTAGTTCGACATATAATTATTGCTGGATTTGCAATATATTGCATTAATTACGGCTATATGATTTTACATGCGAACTGGTGGGGAAAATGGGCGACCGGTATTAGCACTTTAGGAATATTTTTACATATTTTTGAATTGTATTCATTACCTTGGTTAAAAATGTTTTCTATTTATGTAGCAACTGCTCTTCTTTTAATTAGTATGGTACAATACCTAAAACAGTTTATAATATCAATTCGTACTGCTAATGATTAATTCCATTATAAATGCACTATCCAATTCGAGATCAAAGTTTTTAAAAGTATTTCATATATTATCTAAAAATAAGATATCTGCTCAAGATATTGAATTAATAGAGGAAATGCTTGTAGAAACTGATATCGGATATGATTTAACAAATGATATTATTGATATAATTCAACAAAGCTCTGATAATAGTTTAGATTTAAAGAATAATATCAAGTCGCACCTTGTTAAAATGCTTAATGGGCACCAAGAGCTGGCTGTAAAAGAAGAAAAAACTGTTATTGTATTAGTAGGTGTAAATGGCAGTGGAAAAACCACAACTGCTGCCAAGCTAGCTAAGTTTTATTGTGCAGCTGGGAAAAAAGTTACTTTAGTTGCTGCAGATACATTTAGAGCAGCAGCGGTTGATCAATTAAAAATTTGGAGTGAAAGAGTTGGCTGCAGATTTATTTTTAATGAAAATTCAACTGAGCCTGCTTCTGTTGTCTTTAATGGATTGGAATCAGCGATTGCTAAAGATGATGACTTAGTAATTGTAGATACTGCCGGTAGATTACATACCAGTGAAAATTTAATGAAAGAGCTTGCTAAAATAAGTAGTGTTGTTAAAAATCGATTTCCCCAGTTTACAAAATTTTCTCTTATTACAATCGATGCTAGTCTTGGCCAGAATTCACTAGTGCAAGCTAGAGAGTTTGGAAAAATTTGTAAGATTGATGGTGCAATATTAACAAAATTAGATGGGACCGCTAAGGGTGGTGTTGTTTTCCCATTGTATGATCAATTGAAAATACCTGTAACTTTTGTTGGAGTAGGGGAAGGATTTGATGATTTAAGAGAGTTTAATCCTATTAAATACGTAGATGGAATAATTGATAATGAGTAAAAAATGAAAAACAAATTTCAAAATAGGAAGTCAATAAATTTAATTAGCTTGGGATGTGCCAAAAACCTTGTGGATTCAGAGATATTGCTCGGAGGAATAAATCAAACCAACCTAGATATTGTAAAAGATCCAGAGGATGCTGATACTATTATTGTGAATACATGCGGTTTTCTTGATATTGCAAGGGAAGAATCTGTAAATACAATTTTAGAGGCTGCCGAATTAAAAAACACTGGAAATTTGCAAGAGCTAGTTGTTATGGGGTGCTTATCAGAGAGATATCCAAACGAAATAAAAGAAGAGATACCTGAAATAGATAGAATATTTGGGAGCAATGATCACAGGCAAATTGTTTCTTTTCTTACTGGAAAAGATTTTTCTAGAGATGATCCTTTATTTTTTCGTTCTTTAATGACTCCAAAGCACTATGCATATATCAAAATTGCAGAAGGATGCAATAATGGTTGCACTTTCTGTAGTATCCCAATAATGAGAGGACTTCAAAAAAGTAGAACCATACCTGCGATAATGGAAGAAGCCGAAAGGTTGGCGAAAAATGGGACCAAAGAACTACTTGTTATTGCTCAGGATAGTACCTCTTATGGCTATGATTTGAATGAAAAAGTATACCTAAGTGATTTAATCAGAGAACTCAATACGATTAAAGATGTTGATTGGATAAGAATTCATTATGCACATCCTGCGTATCTTTCACAAAAAATTATTGATGCTATTGCTGAAAGTGATAAGGTTTGTAATTATCTTGACATGCCTATTCAACACGCAGCAGATGATATTCTTAAATCCATGAGAAGAGATTCAAGTCAAAAGAGTATACGTAATCGAATTTCTAGGCTTCGAAATGCAGTCCCAGACATTGCATTGAGAACAACTTTAATTGTTGGTTATCCAGGAGAAACAGAAGACCATTTTCAATCATTAAAAAATTTCATTGAAGAAATAAAGTTTGATCGTTTAGGAATTTTTACATATAGTGAAGAAGAGGGAACTGCTGCTGCTGGATTAGAAGATAATGTTCCTCGTGAAGTAAAAGATGAAAGAAAGAATTCTTTGCAAGATCTTCAGCAAGATATTAGTCTAGAAAAAAATGAGTTATTTATTGGGAAAGAATTAAAAGTTATCATTGATAAAAGTACAGAAAAAGTTAGTGTTGGTAGGACTGAATTTGATTCGCCTGAAATTGATAATATTGTGCATGTGAAAGGAGAGGCTGAGGTTGGGAGTTTTTCAAATGTAAAAATACAGGAAGTGAATGAATATGAGTTAATTGGAGAAATAATAAAATCTTGACTTTATGATTGGAAAAAGAGATTTAAAAAGAATAAAAGATAATTCATCCAAACTTTTTGAAATAAGCAAACAAATCAAAATTCTTCGATATTTGGCTTGGGACAAATCGGTTCGTACTACGTTTCTTAATTCAAAATCTCATACAATGCCAAAAGTTGAGTATCCAAAATTTGAATCTAGTGAGTTAAGGGCTAGTTTAAAAAAACTAAAATCTTTAAATGGAGATACGCCCTACGACAAATGGCTTGAAGATAAAATGAATGATATCTTATTTAGTATTGACTTGCTGCAATCATCTGGTACAAAACAGTTTCTTAAAAAATCAGAACAGATATACGGATCTCCAAATTTTGTTTTAAGAGACGGAAAAACATCTACTTTACAGCTCGCAAAGAAGTTTGAGGCTTTAATAGATTCACATTTGGAACATTTTTCTGAATCTTTGCAAGTGAATCCGATACCTGTTGCTAATGTAAAGAAAAATATTGAAGAAAGAATACAACCAATATTTGGCTCAAAAAGTCCTAAAATCATTATTGAGGATCAGCTTTCTGCTAGAGCTACTGCTAGTTCAAAAAGAATACGTTTAAGGAGAGGTGCAGGTTTTACCAATAAAGACGTAGACCAATTAATTAATCACGAAGCCTTTATTCATGTTGCTACTACTTTAAATGGTAGGCAGCAAACAAATGTAAAAATACTTGGTGCAAAAACGGGTTCCATAACAAAAACACAGGAAGGCTTAGCTGTGTTTTCTGAATTTATTACTGGTTGCATTGATGTAAATAGAATGTACAGAATTTCCGACCGAGTAATTGCTATTCAAATGGCTATAGATGGAGCAGATTTTATTGAAGTGTATCGCTTTTTTTTAAAAAGGGACGGAAAGACAAGAACTCAAGCATTTGAAGATGCTAGAAGGGTATTCAGAGGAGGGGTGCTTTCTGGAGGAGCTCCTTTTACAAAAGATATAGTTTATTTAGATGGCCTAATAAGAGTACACAATTTCTTTCGATCTGCTATTCTGAGGGGAAAGAAAAATGCAATAGAAATATTGTTTTCTGGAAAAGCTGATCTTGAGGATGTCCCGATACTGTTAAAAATGAAAAAAGATGGACTTATTGAGGATCCTATCTTTTTACCTGAATGGGTAACTGATATGAATTATTTAGTGAGTTATTTTGTTTTTTCTAACTTTGTAGGCAAAATGGACTATGATAGTGTAGATGATTTCTATGGTTTACTATTTAAATAGTGAATATAAACATTATAGATTAGTTTCTCTACTATCTGAGATTTTCTTTTGGAACAAAAATTTTTGAAATATGTTATATTTAGTGATATAGTTTGTTTATAAAAGTCTACTTTGAGGAAATCATGAATAAAATTTTTCTATTGTCATTAAGTACATTGATTTTTGTTATTGGTTGTGCAGGTTCAAAGCCCAAACCAGTTACAAATAAAGATTTACCGGAGTGGTATCTAAATCCACCTAAGTTTGAAGATAAATTTGTTGGTGTAGGCGATGCTCTGCGTCCTCAATTTAGTCTTTCAAAGCAAGTCGCTACCGAAAGGGCACGTGTAGAGGTTGCTCGAGCTGTTGAGACAACAGTTAATTCTTCATTAAATGATCATATGCAGGCATCAGGTATGGGAATGGAGGCAGGTGCTACTGAGTTTACTGAGTCTGTATCCAAGTCTTTGGTTAGCACAACTCTAAAAGGTTGTACTATTGAAAAAACAGAGATTTTTAAAGACAGAGTATTTGTAATGGTTACGTATGATGCAAAAAAAGCGAGAGAAGAGGCAAAGGTTGTTGCCAGAGAATTGGCAAAAAAAGAAGAAAGTCTGTATAATGAGTTCAAGGCTAGACAGGCTTTTGATTCTTTAGATCAAGCTATTGATAGAATGAAAGGATCCTCTAGTGTCGCAAAACCTGAATAATTCAGGTTTTTATAAAAGCGACTTAATGACCTCTATCATTTGATTGTATTCCTTTTCTTCAAATAATCTAGTAAGAAAAACAATTTTTCCTTGTTGGTCAATAACTACATTACGAGTTACTCCTGAATTTTTATCTGCAAATAGACCAAATATTTCAGCCCCTGGGTCTAAGGCCAGAGGGTAGGTAGTGCCCATATCTTTTTGAAACTGTATTACTGTTTCAATTGGCTCATCTCTATCAATACCTACTAAAACAAGACCTTTTTCTTTAAATTGTTGCCAGACATCTTTCTCGAGGTGTGGCATTTCTTTTCTGCAAACTGAGCACCAACTTGCGGTAAATTGTAACACCACGACTTTACCCCTTAAGTCTGCAAGTGTTACTTTTTCTCCCGTTGTGTATTCCATAGTAAAGTTTGGAGCAATATCACCTATATTGACAATATATCCACGGCTATCAACTCCAGGTTTTTTAACCATCTTTGCAAATAAATTACTACTTTCTCTAAGTGTACGTTCTTGTGTTTCAAAGTCTACCTCATATAGTCCAAATTTCATTTTGTAACCCTCAGCCCATTCAAAATTATCCATTAAAGTCCAATAAAAATATCCTCTAATATCTAATCCATCTTGAAGACCTTTATTTAATGCATAAAGGTAGCGTTTGATAAAGATTTCTCGGATATTATTTCCTTGATCTGCAACGCCATTTTCTGTTACGTAAATTGGTTTTTTTAGAGTGCTAATTGTGTGAAGAGCTTCATAAAATCCTTCAGGGTACAATGCATAGTCCATATCTGTTTGAATATCTTTTGCTCGTTTTTCAAATACAAAAGGTTCTGTAAGATTGGCCTGACCTTTAACGTGCATTCGGGAGTAATAGTTAAGACCAATAAAGTCCATAGCTCCAACAGCATCATTGTTTTCCATATGTTTTTTTACCATTCCTGGTAAGGAAAATGTTGAATGGCCTTTTTTAAAATAATCTAAAGTAGAATGAGTAAAAACATTATTTAAAACCTTACTAAATGCCCAATCAAGTATATGCCATCTTCTAAGGGGATCAAATTGGAATATATTTTTAACTAAACCTATTTGAGCCTTATCTCCTCCATTTAAACTTTTGAGATGCTTGTAGGTCTTTGTATGTGCAAAAAGAAGATTTTCTAGAACGGTTGCTGCAAGGACTGGATCTTTTTTCCCAGGCGGGAATATACCATTAAAATATCCTTGAGAAACAAATACAGATGGCTCGTTGATTGTACACCATATTGGAACAAGGTCTTTTAGATTGTTGAATGCGTATTCAGAGTACTCAATAAAATGGTCAATGTTTTCTTTTTTTTCAAATGCACCGAGTTTTTCAAACCATGTTGGATGAGTGAAATGGTGTAGTGTAACAACAGGAGTAATGTTGTTTTTTATAAGAGAATCGCATAGATCTCTGTAATGCTGGATTGACTCTACATTATAGTTTCCATTTTGGGGCTCGATTTTAGACCATTCAATAGAAAATCGATAGTGGTTTACACCAAGATCTTTCATGAGTTTTATGTCATCTGGGTATCGGTTCCAATGATCTGCTGCAAGGATAGATTTGTCTCCATTGTGTATTCGTGGTTGATCATTTTCATCCAATTGGTGTTCCCAATCATACCAGTTATTATTTGTATTGTTTCCTTCTACTTGATGAGCTGCAGTGGCGGTACCCCAAGCAAATGAATTAGGGAAATGAATATTTTGGGTGTCAATTTTATTCCAGTCCCAGTTGGTCTCTGGGAAGGATAGGTTAAAATAAATGACAGGAACTATCCATGCCATCATCAAAATAAAAAGGCCGACAGATAAAGGCTTTTTGAATTTATTCAGTTGGGAACCCTTTGGATCTCATCCAATCATCGTTTGGAAATTTGGTCATATAATTTCTTATCCCATCAGGAAGTATCACCAAACATTTTTGATTTTGATTAAGAGTAGTTGCAGATTTAAGTGCTGCTACCATTGCACTTCCGCAAGATCCTCCACAAAGTAATCCTTCTTCTTTAATTAAACGTCTGGACATGATAAAAGATTCTTCGTCTTCCGTTTTTACGTATTGATCAATCAGACTGTTGTCAAGTACATCCGGGAAAAAATCATAACCAATACCCTCCACTAGGTATGGGCTGACTTTATTACCACCACCTAGGATAGAACCAACTGGATCAGCTCCAATAATAGTAATTTCAGGTAACTCTTCTTTAAGACGTTTGGCAACACCTGTAATAGTCCCACCTGTGCCAACACCCATCACTACCATGTCCAGATCTTTACCAAAATCATCAAGAATTTCTTGTGCGGTTCCATAATAATGAGCATCAGGATTAGATTGATTTCCATATTGATCAAGTATGTGGGAGTTTGCTATCTCATTTTTTAATTTTTTTGCGACTCCAATATGACTAGTTGGATCATCAAATGGAACATCACTGGGAGTTCTAATGATTTCAGCACCTAGGGCTTCTAAAGCAATCTGCTTTTCCTGGCTCATCTTCTCTGGCATAGTTATGATGCATCTATATCCTTTAACCGCGGATGCAAGAGCAATACCCTGTCCTGTATTGCCTGAAGTGGGCTCAATAAGAGTATCGCCTGGTTTAATTCTTCCTTCTGCTTCTGCGTCCTCAACCATTTTCCAACCGATGCGATCTTTAATAGATCCACCAGGATTGAAAAATTCACATTTTGCATATAGCTTACATTCTAATTCGGAGCCAATTTTATTTAATTTTACTGTAGGTGTATTACCTATTGTGGATAAAATATTTTCATGAATCATTTTTACTTAACCTTAAAAATTATCTTTTAGATTAATATGTCTTGGATAAATTAGGGGATGCATATCAATCTTAACATAAAAAATATCTGTGATAAATAAATCAAAAAAGTTAGCAGGTCCTTTTCTTATTGATTTAAAAAATAAGTTTCGTGAAATAGCAGGTGAGGATCAATTAATTGATAGGCAAGAATTTCAAAATGGTCTTGATTTATCTAACAAGGAAATATCCAATAGATTATTTGATATTTTTGATCAAGATAAAAGTGGCTCGATAGATTATAATGAGTTTATGGAGACCATTGAGTCAATGGTGAATGGAAAAGAGGAAGAAAAAATTCGATTTGCATTTGAACTACATGATCTTGACAATAGTGGGTATATAGATAGACATGAATTAAAAGTTCTGATAAAGCAAAGTTTTATTGAAAACAACTTTGATTTTGATGAGTTCCAGTTAGAATTATTGGTTGAAGAATTTTTTAAAAAAGCTGATAAAGATCATAGCAATACAATAGATTTTGAAGAATTTTTAGATGTTGCTCATGATTATCCTGATTTTATTGAAGGATTTGCTGTAAATCCTCTTCATTGGCTTATACCTGACAGATATGAAGAGGCTCTTAAACTGGCAATTGATAAAGATGAAAAAAATAATAAGTTGAAAAAAAGTGTGCAGGTGCAGGATATAAGTTTTTTTAGGTGGTTACTTATTCCAAGGTTTATTTTTTTGTACAATGTTGTAATGAATCGAAAAAAGAATAGAAAAAAAGTACATCTTCAGTCTATTAGCTTGCTGCCTTCGAAAGTAATGGAGATGTCAGTTTCAGTACCAGAAGATTTTCAATATACACCCGGGGACTATGTCTATATTAATTGTAGGGAAATTTCAATAATAGAATGGTACCCATTTAATATTTTTACTGAGACCGATGAAGGAGACCTTATTTTACATATTAGTTCTAACGATAAATGGTCGAAAAAATTATACGATAAGACACTTAGTGTTATTGAAAAGGATAATTCGCTTGATTGGGAAATTAGATTGGATGGTCCTTATGGTGGATCAAGTAAGAAAATTTTAGAAACTCAGCACGCTATACTGGTTGGTGCAGGTTTTGGAATCTCACGCTTTGCACCTATTTTACAAGATATTTCTATTCAGTTAGAAAACAATACGAATAGTGCTCCTCTTGAAAAAATTGATTTACATTGGATTATTGAAGATCATTCTTATTTTGAGTGGTTTACCAAGCTTCTGCATGAAATGAAAGATGAATCTGGATTTTTTAATTATCATATCTACTTTGCTGATAAAACTCCAGCTGCGTTCAATGAAAAACTCATGTATATATCTACAAATGCTAAAGATAAAAAAACAGATGTCTCAATCATCGATAATTTATGGGAGAAATCTAATTTTCATTTGCCAAGCTGGAATGAAAAACTATCGGAGGCTAAGGATCGGAATGTCGATCTTAATAGTAAGGTATTCTATAGTGGTCCGCGTAAACACCTAAAACCTCTTAAAAAGTCTTGTAAAAGATTAAACATACCTTTAATTACTAAAAAGTTTTAGAACTACGGTTTTTACCCTTTTAATTGAAAATTAAAAAGTAGGAGGGAGAACAAACTCCCGGGTATCAGCCAAAGCCCATATATTTTTGAGTTTTACAGTACTATAACCAGAGTCAACCGACACCGTTCCTAGAACGATATAGAGTTCATCTTTTACGAAGATTAATTTATTGCTCACTTATTAGAACTCCACCATCATAATCTACATGAATCGAATCTGATTCAGGATGTTCTAACATATACTTGGATATTTCTGAGAGAATGTCTCTACGAATTAATCTCTTAACTGGTCGTGCACCATACTCTGGTTCATATCCATTTTTGATTAGATGTTCTCTAACTCCACCATTTACGGAGCAACTAATACCTTGTCTATCTAAAGTATTTATCATACCTTGTATGTGAAGTTCGACAATCTTCTCAACAACTTCTTTATTCAAGTCGTTGAATTTGATAATCTCATCTATACGATTTCTCAACTCTGGTCGTAAAAACATTTTTAATTCATCTTCCGATAAATTGGTTGTCATAATTATAATGGTATTCTTAAAGTTAATTGTTCTACCTTTAGAATCGGTTAGTCTACCATCATCTAAGACTTGTAATAAAATGTTAAGTACACTTGGGTGTGCCTTTTCTATCTCATCAAATAGAATAATAGAGTAAGGTCGTCTGCGGATTTGTTCTGTTAATCCACCACCTTCATCATATCCTACATAACCAGGAGGAGCTCCAATTAACTTACTTACTGAATGTGATTCCATTAACTCACTCATATCAATTCTAACAAGTGCCTTCTCGTCATCAAAGAGTGCTTCTGCTAATGTTTTACCAAGTTCCGTCTTACCAACTCCAGTATTACCCATAAACAGAAATGAACCAATTGGTTTGTCCATATCGGTTACACCCATTTTAGACATACGAATAACATCAGAGGTTTTAGTTAGAGCTTCCTCTTGACCAATCACTCTGTTTCGTAAGTGGTTTTCTAATTGTAACAATTTCTCTTTCTCACCTTCTAACATTTTATTAACTGGTATTCCTGTCCACTTGGATATTACTTCTGCTATATCTTCAGTAGTTACTTCAAGTTTTACAAATCTTGTATTTTCCAATGTCTTGGTATGCTCTTCTATTGTTTTCTCAAGGTCTGGAATAGTTTCATATTGAAACTTAGAAGCTTGTGTATAATTACCATCTCGTTGATGTGATTCAAATTGAAATTTCGCATCTTCAAGTTTCTCTTTTAATACAGATACATTATTTACAGCTTCTTTTTCCTTTTCCCACACGACCATATTAACACCAAGTTCACCTTTGGCAGATTTTATTTCATCCTTACATTCTTTTAATCTTTCTTTAGACTTGACATCTTTTTCTTTTTTTAGTGCTTCTCTTTCTACCTCTAACATCATCAATTTTCGTTTTAGATTATCAATAAGTTCAGGTGCAGAATTCATCTCCATACAAAGTTTAGAAGCGGCCTCATCTATCAAATCCACCGCCTTATCTGGCAGAAATCTATCTGATATGTATCTATTTGATAATGTTGATGCAGAAATAAGTGCGGAATCTCTGATACTTAATCCGTGATGTAGTTCATACTTGTCCTTGATACCTCTTAGTATTGTAATTGTATCTTCTACATTTGGTTCTGCGATATACACTTGTTGGAATCTTCGTTCAAGTGCTGCATCTGTTTCCACATATTTCTGATATTCATTGAGAGTGGTGGCTCCTATAACCTTTAATGTTCCGTGAGCTAATTCTGGTTTGATTATGTTAGCTACATCCATTTGGCCTTGACCACCAGCTCCTACAATCATATGTATCTCATCAATGAATATAATAATTTCACCATCTTTTTCTTTGACGGCGTTAATGAAGTTTTTAAGTCTTTCTTCAAATTGCCCCTTATACATAGCCCCAGCTACCATCGCTGATAAATCCATTGTGATTAATTGTTTCCCTTTTATGTTTTCGGGAACATCACCTTCAACTATTCTCTTGGCCAATCCCTCAACTACGGTTGTCTTACCCGTTCCAGGTTCACCAATTAATACTGGGTTATTCTTTTTTCTTCTTGATAATATTTGAACAATCCTGCGTATCTCATCTTCACGACCAATAACAGGATCGATTTTTCCCTCTCTAGCAAGTCTGGTAAGATTTATACCATACTTCTCAAGCGGGTTAATCCCTTGCTCTGGATTTGAATTTTGTGCTTGTTGCATTATTTACCCCTTTGGAATGAAACAGGGCCCGAGTAAATCGAGCCCTTTATTTTTAGTTAAGATATTTTTACAAATATCTTTTTAGGTAGTTCAGGTTCAACCTTTGGAATATCAATATTTAGAACACCATTTTTAAATGATGCTTTGATATTCTCACCATTAAGACTTTCACCTAATGTAAAACTTCTTTTAAAAGATGAACCTTTAGGTTCTGTGCGAAAAACTTTTGCTTTTTCATCTTCTACTATAGAATGTTTTTACCTGAGTTAGTTAAGACTTCATCGGTCACTTCGATTTCAAGATCTTTCTTCCAAACTTTTTTAACTGATAGAAATCTCCATTTCTTTAGGTACGATTTCTTCATGCTTTTCAAGTTCTATGGACAAGATCCCGTTCTTAAACGAGGCATGAATTTTGTCTCTATTGATTGATTCAGGAAGATTAAAAGATCTTTTAAACTTGCCAACGGATCTTTCTCGATAGTGATAATGGTCATTCGAATTATCAATAATGTTTTTCCTTTCACCAGAAATAGTTAGTTGGTCTCCCTTTACAGATATCTTAATATCTTTTTTAGTAAGTCCCGGTATATCAGCTTTTATCTGGAATAGGTTGTCTGACTCTTTAATATCAATTTCTGGTTTCCAGTCGATCTCTTTGTTTAATGGATTTTCCACTTCTGAATGAAATAATGTTCTAAACATATCATCAAAGTCATTATATATGTTCATTGGTCTTGGTGTCCATTTTACTAGTGTCATGATTGACTCCTTTTTTGTTAATTGAATTTTCAATTATATAAATCAAAACCTGTACCATGTTCTCAATTCAGAAATAATGATACATTAGTATGAAAATATGTCAGTAAGTGTAATTATAATAAAAATATTATAGTGACAAAAAGGCGTATATTTATTAGAAAACCCATGAAGCAATAAAATTTTAATTGTTGAAATCGTTGGATAAATAATTTTTTTTAACTCTCGTTAGTTTTATTTTCCATCTTCATTTTGCTATTTTATTTTAAGTTTAATTATAGAGAAAAATCATGAAATTAGATATTGATCTTCAAAAATTACTAGGCGCGGTAAATGTTCCAGCCGATTGGGTAGGAATCAGAGAGGTATATGAGGCCCATACTCCTCGAATGATTCGGGATGGGGTTCCTGTTGCAAATAGCCATGCTTCTACTCACGGTCTTATGGTTGAAGTGCTTGTTGATGGTCAATTTGGGTATTTTGGGACGCCTAAATTGACACAGAAAGGTGTTTCGGACGCTGCAAAAAAAGCTTTCTTACAAGCAAAACTTGCTTCAAAGCATTCCCTCTTTTCATTTGATGTGAATGCAAGACCTGTTTTTAAAGGTGAATATATTTCTCCCTATAAAAAGGGTAGAGAGTCTCTTTCAGCAGGTAGTTTAAATAAATTATTGTTGGATGCTTACAATAGTTTGAAAATCTCTGATAAAATTGTAAGTGCCCATTCGCTTTGCCAAATTATTGAGACAAAATCAAAGTTTATCAGTTCAAATGGAAGTGATATTAACCAAGAGTTTTTAATGCTTGAATTTGATCTTAGTGCTACTGCTGCGGATGGGTCCAACCAGCAGACAAGAACCTTTGCTGGAATGAGAGGAACATGCCGTCAAGTAGGAGTAGAATTTTTTGACCAGGAAGAAATCATGGTAAATGCAAACCGTATTGGTGAGCAGGCTTTAGAACTGCTTCACGCTGAAGAATGCCCCTCTGGGGAAATGGATATTGTTATTGCCCCAGATCAAATGATGTTACAGATCCATGAAAGTATTGGACATGCATTGGAGGTTGATAGAATTCTTGGAGATGAAAGAAACTATGCAGGTTGGAGTTTTGTGAAGTTAGAGGATTTTGGAACATTGAAATATGGATCGGATTTGATGAATGTTACCTTTGATCCCACAATGGAATCAGAATTTGCTTCATATGCATTTGATGATGGGGGCTTAAAAGCAACCAAAGAATATTTAATTAAAGAAGGTACTCTATTAAGAGGTTTGGGTGGCCAAGAAAGTCAAATTAGATCTGGACTAGAAGGTGTTGCTAATTTTCGATCTAGCGGATGGAACCGTGCACCTATAGATCGTATGGCAAATATCAATTTAGAGTCAGGTGATTCTTCTTTTGATGAATTAGTTTCTTCCGTCGAAAATGGTGTATATATGGAAAGTAATAAGTCATGGTCGATAGATGATTATAGAAATAAGTTCCAATTTGGATGTGAATATGGTAGGCTTATTGAAAATGGAAAACTTACAAAGGTGGTAAAAAATCCAAATTATAGAGGTATTTCAATTCCATTTTGGAACAGTTTGAAGGGTGTAGGCAATTCTGAAACTTTTGGAATATATGGCACTCCAAATTGTGGTAAGGGTGAACCAAATCAAGTAATTCGCGTGGGACATGCTTCTCCAGCATGTTTGTTTGGAAACATACAAGTTTTTGGAGGTGTATAATGGAAACCATATTTAACCATCTAAGTGATAAACTCATTTCTATACTGAAGAAAGATGAACATCTCATTATTTCATTTGATGGAGAGAAGAGTCAATTTATTCGTTTTAATAATGCTTCAATACGTCAAACGGGCTTAGTCGATGATGCAACAATGAGCCTTAAATTTATTGCAAACGGTAGGACCTGTCATGGCGCTTTTACAGTTTCAGGAAATCAAGATATAGATATTCAAAGAGGAGAAAATGAGATAGATAGAATGAGAAAAGAATCAGAAGAAATTCCTCCAGACCCTTTTCTTGTTATGCCAAAAAATTCTGGATCAAGCCATGAAATCAAAAAAGTGAATGGGTTGCCTTTTGATAATGCCGTCAGTGCATTAATTCCTGTTATGGAGGGTATCGATTTTGTGGGGATATGGGTAAATGGAAAAATGTATAGGGGAAACTCAAATAGTGTAGGTCAGAGACATTGGTTTGAAACAGATTCACACTGTTTAGATTATTCTTTAGTAACTCCTTCACATCAAATGGTAAAAGGTTGTTATGCAGGAAGCGATTGGAACCAAGAGAATTATGAAAAATATGTTGAAAATAGTAAGAGCAAATTAAAAATTATGAACCGAAAACCTATGAAAGTAAATACAGGGGAATACAAGACATGGTTTGAGGCTGCAGCGGTTGCTGATTTTTTGAGCATGTTTTCTTGGAACGGTATCAGTGAAGCCAGTATTAGACAGGGTTGCAGTGGGTTTGGTCGTATGCGGCATGAAGACGTAAGACTCTCATCGAAGCTTTCCTTAGCAGAGGATTTTTCCCCTGGACTTTGCCCAAAATTTAACTCGGAAGGAGAAGTCTCAAGAGATTCTTTAACCTTGATTGAGAATGGAAAATTAAAAAATACTTTGGTGAGCTCTCGTTCTGCAAAAGAATATAACTTGGATTCAAATTACGCGGAGTCGGGTGAATACCTTAGGTCTCCCAGAATGGCTCCTGGTAATTTAAGCCATAGTAAAGTTCTTGAGGAATTAGATAAAGGGCTTTACCTTTCTAATATTCATTATCTAAACTGGAGTGATAATTCTGGTGGCCGAATAACAGGACTTACCCGCTATGCTTGTTTCTGGGTGGAAAATGGGGAAATTGTCGCACCAATTAAGACTATGAGATTTGATGACTCTTTTTATAATTTTTTTGGTAATCAATTGTTGGAAGTAGAGAACAAATTAACGGTCGTTCCTGAAACAAGCACTTATGAAAAAAGATCTTTAGGAGCTACAACATGTCCTGGTATTTTAGTTAATTCATTTGCATTAACTCTTTAACAGATAATTGGAATTAATAGGGGCAATTTTTTTTATTGTTGGTTGTTTTACCGGTGGCGTAATGATTTGGGTTTTACGTCAGAGTGAAATTAATACAGTAAAAAAAGGGCAAGATCAATTAACAGAAGCCTTCAATAATTTATCAAATAAAGCTCTTCTTGAAAATCAGAGTAAATTTATAGAACTTGCTGAGGATAAGTTTTCTGCTGTGCTTGGAAAAACAGATGAAAAATTTGGTAAAAAGAAAGAACTTATTGACACAGCATTAAAACAGATGAACAATGATTTAAAAAATTTATCTGAAAATACAGTGGCTCTTAAATCCCAAATGGAGGAATCAAGAAAGCAAGTTGGAGAGCTTTCAGATACAACGATTCAGTTGCGTCAAATTCTCTCTAGTTCGCAAGCTCGTGGACAGTGGGGAGAACGAATGGTTGAAGATATTTTGAATTTTATAGGACTTTCTGAAGGTATTAATTATGATAAGCAGACTCAATCAGGAAAAGATAGGCCAGACTTCACCTTTTTCTTGCCTGATAAAAAGAGATTAAATATGGATGTAAAATTTCCTATGAATCATTATGAAAAATATCTTTCATCGGAAATAGAGGCAGAAAAAAAAGTTGAAAAAAAAGCGTTTTTACAAGATGTGCGTAACCGAATTAAAGAAGTTTCAAAAAGAACATATATTGATCCTGCTGGTGGTACTGTGGATTATGTATTGTTGTTTATCCCGAATGAGAGTATCTATTCTTTTTTGAATCAGGAAGATGTGTCTTTGATTGATTTTTCATTGGAGAAAAAAATTATTTTATGTTCTCCAATTACATTATATGCTGTTTTATCATTAATTAGGCAGGCTATATCAAATTTTTCTATGGAGAAAAAAGCTGGAGAAATGCAAGGATACGTAGGAATCTTTAAACAGCAATGGGTTGAATATTTATCGCAAATGAAGAAGTTTCAAGGTACATTAGATACTCTTAATAATCATTTTGATAAATTAGTATCTACAAGAAAAAATCAACTTGAAAAACCGATGGGGAAAATATTGGATCTTCAACTAGGACAAAAAGAAAACAATAGTGAGAAAATAGAGTGAAAAATTTATCGTACCTACCCATCTTTTTTCTCATTTTCATTCAAGGATGTGTTGGACCGCCAGAATATAGTGATGGTTTAATTGAGAATACTCCTGCTGTAATTAATGAAACCGATTATTTTTCGTTGTCAATATTTGGGGATAAATATACTGAAAAATTGGAATGGAATTTATCGTTCAACTCAAATTCCACAGCCTCTCTTCTTACAACTTTGGTAACCAAAGATGTTAATAATTCATCAACTGACTCAACTTTCTTACTTTTAATGAATGAATTAGGGGATACAGTATTGAATGCCTTTATTATGAATGAAATTATTTTTACAAGTCTCGATTCTTTAAAATTTATGGGTACTCCATCTAAGGTGGTTTTTGAAAGTGATAAATTCAGCGGTAGACTCGAATATCAAATCATAATAAATTAATTAGCTAAAGTGATTCATTATATGCAAGTTCTAACATTAGCTGCGATATGTACTTATTTTGAGAAGTTTTATATTTATATTAATTGTTAGTTCCTTTTCAGCTCTTCATGCTGAAGAAAACATCATAAATGGATTATTATTTAATTCAATTTATGATGTTTCTGAAGGGCGAAATGGCGCTACTTCATTAACTATTCCCTCCAAAGATGCTGTATTTTATGAAACAAATCTTACCATAGATTTCGATGTTTTTTTTTGGAGAAAAAATCCCTTTGGCTTTATTCTTAGCGCAGGGAATGAGCAAGACCCTAATTTATTTGTACTATCATATTCAGATTATAGAAGTCAAGATACTAGTTTTATAGAGCTTACTTACGCAGATAGACCATCAATTATATCTATACCAATACTTGATAAGAATCAAGGTTGGGGAAAATGGAAAAATATTAAGCTATATTTTGAAAAAGAAAAACAAAGAGTGGGACTGTCATTTCAAAATCAAAATATTATATGGTATAAAGAGAATATACCTATTTATGATAGAATGCAATTTAATTTTGGGTCTACGTCATTTGTTGTTGAGCCACCAAGGATGGCAATAAAGAATATAAATTTAAATCGTGATGATAAAAAAACTATCTCATGGAAGTTAGATGAAGAAATTGGATATTTAGCGCATCCCAGTTATGAAAATGGATCTCATTGGGAAGGGAAGGTAGAAAATGGAATTTGGATTCATGAATTGCACCGACAGTTAAACCCAGTTTTTTCTCATAAAGTATATCAGAATAATTTTCAATTTTTAGGTTCAGATCACCAATCAAATCAGTATTTGTATTTAATGAATGATTCGTTGTTTTACTATGATAAGAAAAAAGGGAGAATTGTAGAAAAACATTCCTTTCCTTACATACTTGAGGAAAATTATATATATAGGTATAGCCCAGTAAAAAATATGATATTTGCAACTCATGGTGGTGGCGGTGGTTCAATAAGCTATCTTGACTTTGAGAAAAAAATCTGGAAGGATTACGTAGAGGGATATGAATCGGATGGCCTTTTTTATACTAGTAATTTTTTATATGATTATGTAAATCATGATATCTTTACTCTTGGGGGAT